>JAYTHS010000213.1:0-4835 GCA_043732345.1 Frankiales bacterium
GCGGCCGTGCGTCTGCTGGCCACGTTTCCGCGGCCCACCGCGTTGTTCGCGGTGAACGACGACGCCGCGATCGGCGCCATCGGGGCCGTGCGGGAGGCCGGGTTGAGGGTCGGCGAGGACGTCGCCGTGATCGGCTACAACGACGTGCCGGTGGTCGCCTCACTGCCGGTGCCGATGACGACCGTCCGTTCACCGATGCACCAGATGGGCCGCACGGCCCTGGAGCTACTCGTGGCGCGCCTAGGCGGGGCACCCGTCGAGTCCTGCCGGCTCGAACCAACCCTGGTCGTTCGGGCGTCGAGCGGACCGCCACGCCACTGACCCCGCCGCCCTGGGAGCGGCCCTAGGTCGCGTCGGCACACGACCCACGTTGTTAACCCAGGTTCCTCAGCACGTAACAGAACGTCTCTAACTTGGCACCATGCAAACGATTGCAACCGTGTCGAGGGCGACACCGATGACGGGGGTACTGGCCGACCCGTACCCGTGGCCCTACGACGGCGCGATCGACCCGTCCCACACCGCGCTGGTCAACATCGACTGGCAGGTCGACTTCTGCGGGCCGGGTGGCTACGTCGACGCCATGGGCTACGACCTCGCGCTCACCCGCGCCGGCCTCGGACCCACCCAGCGGGTCCTCGCCGCGGCGCGGGCCGTCGGGATGCTGGTGGTACACACCCGCGAGGGCCACCGCCCCGACCTGTCCGACCTACCCGCGAACAAGCGCTGGCGCTCGGCGCGGGCGGGCGCCGAGATCGGCAGCCTCGGACCGTGCGGTCGGATCCTCACCCGCGGCGAGCCGGGGTGGGAGATCGTCCCCGAGGTCGCCCCGGTCGACGGCGAGGTCGTTATCGACAAGCCGGGCAAGGGCGCCTTCTACGCCACCGACCTCGACCTGGTGCTGCGCAGCCGGGGCACCACCCACCTGGTGCTGACCGGCATCACGACCGACGTGTGCGTGAGCACCACCATGCGCGAGGCCAACGACCGCGGCTACGAGTGCCTGGTGCTCTCCGACTGCACGGGCGCGACCAACCCCGAGAACCACGCTGCCGCGCTGCGCATGGTGACCATGCAGGGCGGCGTGTTCGGGGCAGTCGCCACCTCCGCAGCCCTGCTCGCCGCCCTCCAGCCCGAACCCGCCACCGCCCCCTCCTGAGAGGCACCACCATGACCGCCACTGCAGACCGCCAGACCGAGCACGGCCTCGGGCACGAGTACGAGCACGAACCCGTCCCCACCGAGCACCGGCGCTCGCTGCGCTCGGTCTCCGCCGTGTGGTTCGGGTTCCCGATGATCCTGACCAACGCCATCTTCGGCGGCACGATCGTCTACGGCCTCGGGTTCTGGCGCGGTGTGGGCGCGATTGTTGTCGGCAACCTGGTCCTGCTCACCTACGTTGGTGCGCTGAGCTACGTCGCGGGGCGCAGCGGGGAGAACTTCGGCCTCACCGCGGCCCGCACGTTCGGCCGTCGCGGCGCCGCCGTGGCCGCCGGGTTCCTCTCCACCGTCGTCATCGGCTGGTTCGCGTTCCAGACCGGGCTGACGGGGGCAACGCTGCACACCGCGCTGGGATGGAACGAGACCCTCACCATCCTCATCGCCGGGGTGCTGTACATCGGGATCACCTTTGTCGGCATCCGTGCGCTCACCGTCGTCGGCCTGGTGGCCGCGCCGCTGTTCGTCGTCCTCGCCGTGGTCGCGCTGTGGTTCGCGGCCCACGACGGTGGGCTCGGCGGGGTGACCTCGTACACCGGCGGCGGCCAGGGTGCGACCGTGCTCAGCATCGGCGCGGCCGTGACTATCGTCATCGCCGGGTTCGCCGACTCCGGGACCATGACCGCGGACTTCACCCGCTGGTCGCGCACCGGCCGGGAAGCGGTCATCGCCGCTTTCTCAGCGTTTCCCATCGCCAACTTCGTCTCCCTGCTCGTCGGCGGGATCGTCGTCGCCGCCGGTGCGGCCGCCTCGCCCAGCGAGAACGGTGGCGACTTCCTGCCCATCCTCACCTCGCACGGCGCGCTGCTCACCTCCGTCGCCGTGGTCTTCGTGTTCGTCAACCTGGGATCGGTGTGCAGCCACTGCCTGTACAACGGGGCCGTCGGCTGGAGCCAGCTGACGGGTAGTCGCATGCGGGTGCTCACCCTGGTCCTCGGAGTGCTGGGGCTCGCTGCCGCGCTCGCCGGCGTGTGGAGCCACTTCGCCGCCTGGCTCAACGTGCTCGGCATCTTCGTCCCGCCGATCGGCGCCGTGCTCATCCTCGACCAGCTGCGGCTGCGGGCGCCACGCCCGCTCACCGCCTGGCGCGCCGCACCGTTCGCAGCCTGGGCGATCGGCTCGCTCGGCGCCTACGCCGTCCACCTCTGGGCCCCCCAGCTCAGCGAGGCCGTCGCCGGGCTCCTTGTGGGCGGGCTGACCTACGCCGCGCTCGACCGAGTTACACTGCGTCGCATGACTTCCGAGCCTACAACGGCCATGTCCGAGCCCTCCGAGGCTGCCACGGCCGTGTCGGCGTGACCGGGCAGCCGGATGCCCTGACCTCGATGTCGGCCACCGCCCTCGCGGGTCTCGTCCGCCAGAAGGTGGTGTCACCGGTGGAGGTCATTGACGCCGCCCTCGCCCGCGTCGAAGCGCTCGATCCGACGCTGCACGCGTTCTGCGAGCTGACCGCAGACCGCGCCCGCAGCCGGGCCAGGGAGCAGAGCGTCGCCCTGGCCCGGGGGGAGGACATCGGGCCGCTAGGCGGAGTGCCGATCGCGATCAAGGACCTCATCGCCACCGCCGGGGTCCCCACCCGGTGCGGCTCCCCCGCCTACCGCGACTTCGTGCCTGACGAAGACGACATCGTCGTGGAACGGGTCCGGGCCGCCGGGGCCATCTCACTGGGCAAGACCACCGTCCCCGAGTTCGGCTACTCCGGGGTAGGTCACAACCCCGTCAGCCCCACCGCCCGCAACCCCTGGGACCCCGACCTCACCCCCGGCGGCTCCAGCTCCGGCTCGGGCGTCGCCGTCGCCACCGGGATGACCCCGCTCGCGCTCGGCAGCGACGGCGGCGGCTCCATCCGCATCCCGGCCGCGCACTGCGGCATCTACGGGTTCAAGGCGTCCATGGGACGGGTTCCCGCCTACCCGGGCTGCCGCGACGAGCGCTACCCGGGCATCTCCAGCTGGGAGAGCCTGGAGCACATCGGCCCGATGACCCGCACGGTCGAGGACGCGGCGTTGCTGATGTCCGTCCTGGCCGGGCCCGACCCCCGCGACCGTCACTCGCTGCCCGCCGGTGACGTGGACTGGCTCGCCGCGACCACAGGCGGGGTGGCCGACCTACGGATCGCCTTCAGCGCCGACTGGGGCTACCTCGCCGTGGACCCCGAGGTGCGCGAGCTCGCCACCCGCGCCGCCGCCGTGTTCGCCGAGCTCGGCGCCACGGTCACCCACGTCGACCCAGGGTGGGAGGACCCGTTCGAGGCGTTCTGGGCACTAGTGGTGGCAGACACCGACCTCACCGGCATGCGGGCCATGGTCGCCGAGCACGGCGATCAGATGTCGCCCCACCTGGTGGAGCTGCTCACCCAGCCCTGGACCGCCGAGCAGCTCACGGACGGTCAGACCGCGCGCAAGCGGCTGGTCAACCACATGTGGCGGTTCATGACCGACTACGACCTCCTGCTCAGCCCCACCCTGACCGTCCCGCCGTTCCCCGTCGGCATCCAGGGACCCGACCTCGTCGACGGCCATGTCGTGCCCGACACGGCGTGGCTCGGATTCACCTCCCCGATCAACATGACCGGTCAGCCCGCGGCGAGCCTGCCCGCCGGGTTCACCGCAGCTGGGCTGCCCGTCGGCCTGCAGGTCGTCGGAGCCCACCTGGCCGACGCCACCGTCCTGCGCGCGTCCGCAGCGTTCGAGCAGGCAGCGCCCTGGTCCCAGCTCTGGCCCGCGCTGGTGCCGGGATGAGCGGGCTCGGCGGGCTCAACCCCTCACCCGGTGGGCTCGTACTCGGCCTCGTACAGGCGCAAGTGCCGATCAACACCGCGCCAGGGGACACGGTCCGCAACGCCGAGCGCCTCGCCGAGGTGCTACGCGGGGCAAAGGCGGGCATGCCCACACTCGACCTCATCGTGTTCCCCGAGTACAGCCTCAACGGGCTCGACCCGGCGACCTGGCTCGACGACGACCTGCTCTGCGACCTCGACGGTCCGGAGGTGGACGTGCTACGGAAATCGTGTGTCGACGCCGACGTGTGGGGCTGCTTCTCGCTGATGGAGCGCAACCCTGACGGCGCACCGTTCAACAGCGGCATCATCGTCGACAACGCCGGCGATGTCGTCCTCTACTACCGCAAGCTGCACCCCTGGGTACCGCTGGAGCCATGGCAACCCGGCAATCTCGGGGTGCCCGTGTGCGACGGGCCGAAGGGCTCGACGCTATCGCTGATCATCTGCCACGACGGGATGCTGCCCGAAGCCGCACGGGAAGCGGCCTACCGGGGTGCCAACGTCATCCTGCGCACCGCCGGCTACACCTACCCCATCCAGCACTCCTGGCGGATCACCAATCAGACCAACGCCTTCCACAACCTCGCCTACACAGCATCGGTGTGCCTGGCCGGAGCGGACGCGACCGGCCAGCGCTCCCAAGGAGATGCCATGGTCTGCGACATAGACGGCACGGTGATCATCCAGGGCGACGGCACCCCGGACCGTGTCGTCACCTGCGAGGTGGTGCCCTCCCGCGCGGACGACGCCCGTCGCACCTGGGGGGTGGAGAACAACATCTACCAGCTCGGCCACCGCGGCTACGTCGCCGTCGAGGGTGGGGCGAACGACTGCC
>JAYTHS010000214.1:0-1356 GCA_043732345.1 Frankiales bacterium
ACCGCGGCCCGTGCCCGGGCTCCAGCAGGTGCGCGAGCTCGTGAACCAGGACGTAGTCGAGCACCCACGCCGGGACCTCACGGAGCCGCTCGCTGACCCTGATGCTCCGCTCGGCCGGGGAACACGACGCCCACCGGCTGCGCATCGCCGGCACCCACCGCACCTCCTCCGGCCGCGCCTGCCCGTCGAGCCAGCGCCCCGAGAGCTCCTCCGCCCGGCGCACCAGCTCGGCGTCGGATCGACCTGCGGCCCCGCGACGGCGCGACTCCGTGCGGTCCAGCTTCGCCAGCATCTCGGCCACCCAGCGCTGCTCCTCCGCGACACTCATCCGCGCGGGCAGCAGCACCACCACGGTGTCGCCCTCGCGGTGCGCACTGACCGTTCGCCGACGACGCGCGCTGCGGCGCACCTCCACGCGGGGGGCCGCGTCGTCAGGGGGTGCGGCGGCCACGGGCGCACCGTATCCGACCGGGTTCACCGCGCCGCCCAGCCTGCTCCCGAGGAAGCTCCGACCGGGGAACACAGCGGCTCGACCGGCCGGCCGGTGTCGCGCCGACAGTGGAGACAGCGGCCAACCGCGCGACCCGGAACTGCGCCGCGGCCGCCGACCGGACCGTGAAAAATAATGGGTACACCGTCGTCACGTCCGCCCTGCAGGTATACGTTAGCAATGCACAGAACCAGCGTGTTGGAAGACTCCGCCGGCGCACGGCTCTGACCGACACGATGCGTGTTGTGTGCGGGGAGGTCGGGATGAGGTCGCTGACCAAGGTCATCTCGGTTCCGACGGTCGGGGTACTCGTCGCCCTTGGTGGATGCACATCTGCCCCCATCGCCAGCAATGGCAGCTCGACGGTCTCGGCAGGACCATCCTCAGCGCCATCGGTCGCGCCGTCACCCAGCGACACTGCGCCCCAGAGCGCTGTGTCCTACTGGTCCGAGCACCCTGACCTCGCTCCAGCGGGGTTCACGGACGAGGACGTCATCTTGGACGTCATCGGCACAGGGCCAACCAATATGCAGCTGCCGGACCTTCGCTCGTACACGTCTGTCCGACTCGTCCTCCGGTGCGCCGCCCCGGAAAAGTACGAGCTGACCCTGGTCGGGTCCAGCACCACACAGGGAATAGTCACCGGTGGCACGAACTGCGGTGTTGACTCCGGTGGCTTGAACAGCTAAATCACCCCGAAGCTACCGACGTCGATCAGCGGTAGCCCTAGCGTGGTGAAAATTCAGACAGGTCCGAGCATCGTCTACGCCCTCTCGGTTCTCGGCGTCCGGGCCTGACATCAACGCCTCACCACGGAGATAGAGGCCTTGTAGCGGGCTACCGGGCGTGCCGGTGCTGGTTTCCCA
>JAYTHS010000215.1:0-1354 GCA_043732345.1 Frankiales bacterium
CGAGGAGCAACCGGACCTGGAGCAGGAGTTCCTCCGGCTCACCGCCGCCCAGTACACCGGTGCACCGCCGGGCTTCGGGCCGCCGCCTGGGTACGGGCCGCCCCCCGGCTTCGGGCCGCCGCCTGGGTACGGGCCGCCCCCCGGGTACGGGCCCCCGCCTGGGTACGGGCCGCCCCCCGGGTACGGGCCGCCCCCTGGGTACGGGCCCCCGCCAGAGCCTGGTGCCGGGCCAGCGCAGGGACAGCAACCGAGCGGTCCGCAGGGCTGGGGACAATCGTGATCACCAACCTGCTCCGCTCGGAGCTGCGCAAGACCTTCACCGTCAAGCTCTGGTGGGCCATGGGCCTGGGCCCGCTGGCCGTCGGCGTGTTGGCCGGTTCCCTGTCGTTGGCCGTCTTCGGCGGCGGCGCCAGTGGCACGGACGTCAGCGGCGGCGCGGTCGGCAGCGTCGTCGGGCTGTTCACCGCGCTGTACTTCCTGCTCATGTTCGCGGCCATCTTCGGGGCGCTGAACTCCTCAGGGGAGCACCGGCACAAGACCATCACCACCACCTTCCTCACCACGAGCTCCCGCGGACTCTCGCTGGCGGCCAAGCTGGTGATCAGCGCGCTCGTTGGGCTGCTGTACGCGGTGGTCATCGAGATCGTGACCATCGCCCTCATCGCGCTGGTCAGCAACGGTCCACTGCCGCCTGTCGACGGCCAGGTGGTGGGGTTCCTCGCTGCGGCCTTGGCCGTGACCGTGCTCTGGACGCTGCTCGGCGCCGGCCTGGGCACGGTGCTCGCGAGCTCGGTCGGCTCGTCCATCGGCATCGTCGTCTACTACCTGGTGGGCGAATTTCTGCTGTGGAAGCTGCTCCCCTCGGCCGGAGCCGACGGGGTCGTCAGGTTCCTGCCCCTGCGGGCCACCCTCGGCGCCCTCGACCCCACCTCCGCCGCGACCGACGGCTCCTACCTGCCGTGGTGGGGCGGGCTGCTGACCCTCGCGGTCTGGGCGGCCGCGCTGTGCACCGGTGGGTGGGCACTCAACCGTGTGCGCGACGTCGGCTGACCCACCCGCTGGCGCCTCGGCGGGCGGGCCCTACGGAGCGGGCTAACCTCGCACCAGTGACCGTTGCGCCGCCCGTCCCGGCCTCTCCGCCGACGGTCCGGCCGACCGTGTCGGGCTCCTGGTCGCGCCGCCTCGCCGCGGCCTGTTGGCGCCACCGCGGCCTCGTCGTCGGCGCGCTCGTGGTCTCCGCCCTCGGCACCGGCATAGAGGCGGCCGTGCCGCTGCTCACCCGCCGCGCCGTGGACGGGGCCGTGGCCGGCACCACGGGTGTCGTGGCGCCGGTGGTCATCGCGCTGCTCGTGCT
>JAYTHS010000216.1:0-1353 GCA_043732345.1 Frankiales bacterium
CTCCGCGTCGGTGCCGCGGATGCCGTCGCTGTAGTCGTTGGCGTAGTTGACGCCGACCTGGAGCGACAGCGCCACGAGCAGGGCCAGCAGCGCCCGGACAGGTCGGGCACCACCGTCCGCGATCGCCGCGCCGGTACCGACGAGCACGGGCGACAGCGCTGCCGGCAGGGTCTTCGGGCGGGCCCCTTCGATCCACTGCGCGGTAGTGGTCATGGCTCCTGGCTGAGTCGTGGAGGGCTCATAATCCTACGGCTCCAAAGCCCGCAGGGCCCCTCGGTCGACCTTGCCCCCGGCCAGCAGCGGGAGGCTGTCGAGCATGCACAGCTCGCGCGGCGCGCTGACCCGCCCCAGCCGCTCGCCCACGTGGTCGCGCGCCTGCTCCAACGTCAGCGCCGTACCGGGGTGCAGCACGACCACGGCCCGCACCCTGGCCCCCCACTCGGGGTCGGGCACCCCGACGACCGCGACCTCCGCGACGGACGGGTGCTCGGCCAGCGCGGCCTCGACGGGGGCGGGGGCGACCTTCTCACCACCGGTGACCACCAGGTCGTCGGCCCGACCGAGCACGACGAGCCGACCGTCGCGCAGCTCCCCGACGTCGCTGGTGGTGAACCGGTCCCCGTCGAAGCCGGCCTCACCCGACCGGTAGCCGCGCGCCACGACCGCCCCGGACAGCGCGACGCGCTTACCCACCTCGACCTTGACCCCGGCCAGCGGCACCCCGTCGTAGACGCACCCCCCGGAGGTCTCGGACATGCCGTACGTCGTGACGATGCGCACCCCGGCTGACCGGGCCCGGTCGAGCAGGGCCGGCGGCGCGGCAGCCCCGCCGAGCAGGACCGCGTCGTAGACGGCGAGGGCGTCGGGGGCGGTAGCCAGCAGGCGGGTGAGCTGGGTCGGGACCAGTGAGGTGAACCGGCGGGGGCCCTCCAGACGTGCCGTGGCGTCGGCAAAGGTGCCGGTCTCCGGCTCGGCTCCGGTCGCGAGCGAGCGCAGCAGGACCTGCAGCCCACCGATGTGGGTGACGGGCAGCGCCAGGGTCCAGGTGCCTGGCCCGCCGAGGCGTTCGACGGCGGCCTGGCCCGAGGCGGTGAGGCAGGCGGCCGTCAGCAGAACGCCCTTGGGGGTCCCGGTCGACCCGGACGTCGGGACGACGAGGCAGACCTCCTCGTCGTCCAGCCCGTCGTCGGGGCGCACGGCGGCCACTACCCGGGCCCGCTCGGCGGGGTCGCTGCTGACTGGCAGGACGGCTGGGCCGGTGCCGGCCAGGGCCGCGCGGACCGCGTCGTAGAACGCCGGTCCGGGGACGGCCGCGACGGCCAGCAGCGGGCGCATCAGAAGTAGTAGGGGTAC
>JAYTHS010000217.1:0-1353 GCA_043732345.1 Frankiales bacterium
GAGACCCGCGAGGCCCTCAAGGGCGGCGGGTTCGACGCGGTGCTGTTCACGTCGTCCTCCACGGTGCGCAACCTGGTCGGCATCGCCGGCAAGCCGCACGAGAGCACGGTCATCGCGGTGATCGGCCCGCAGACCCGGGCGACCGCCGAGGAGCTGGGCCTGCGGGTCGACGTGCAGGCGGCCAAGCCCGACGTGGCCTCGCTCGTCGAGGCCCTCGCCGAGCACGCCCTGGTGCTGCGCGCCGCGGGCGACCCGCCGCCGGCGGCACGCCGCAAAAAGGCCGCGAAGAAGCCAGCCGCCCGTCGTCGCTGACGCCTTGCACGCACCGCCTGCCCCCGCGCCCCGACGCCGACGCACCTGGAGAGCCGATGACCTACCCCGCGACCCGCCCGCGTCGGCTCCGTCGTACGCCGGCCCTACGCCGGCTCGTGACCGAGGTGCGGGTGGCCCCGGCCGACCTGGTGCTTCCGGTGTTCGTCAAGGAGGGCATCGACGCCCCCGCGCCGATCTCGTCCATGCCGGGGGTCGTACAGCACACCCGTGACTCCCTGCGTCGCGCGGCGGTCGAGGCCGCCGCGGCGGGGGTCGGGGGCCTCGTGCTGTTCGGGATCCCGGCGGTCAAGGACGCCCGCGGGTCAGGCGCCGACGACCCGGCGGGCATCGTGCAGCTGGCCCTCGCGGACCTTGCTGTCGAGGTTGGGGGCGACCTGGTCGTGATGAGCGACCTGTGCCTGGACGAGTACACCGACCACGGCCACTGTGGCCTGCTCACCGAGACGGGCGAGGTCGACAACGACAGCACGCTGGCCCGCTATGCCTCGGCGGCGCTGGCCCAGGCCCGCGCGGGCACGCAGGTCGTCGCGCCGAGCGGGATGATGGACGGCCAGGTCGCCGTGATCCGGGCCGCGCTCGACGCTGACGGCTTCACCGACCTGCCGGTCCTGGCCTACTCCACGAAGTACGCCTCCGCGTTCTACGGGCCCTTCCGGGACGCCGCCGAGTGCGCGCCCGCCTTCGGGGACAGGTCGGCCTACCAGCAGGCCCCGTCCCGATCGGCCCGCGAGGGTGTCCGTGAGGCCCTGCTCGACATCGCCGAGGGCGCCGACGCGGTCATGGTCAAACCGGCACTGGCCTACCTCGACGTGGTCGCTGCGGTGGCCGCCGCCGTCGACGTACCGGTCGCGGCCTACCAGGTGTCAGGGGAGTACGCGATGGTTGAGGCCGCCGCCGCGCAGGGCTGGATAGACCGCGAGCGGATCGTGCTGGAGCAGCTCACCGGCATCCGCCGGGCCGGCGCGTCGATGATCCTCACCTACTGGGCGACGGAGGCCGCGGGCTGGCTTACCCGCTAGC
>JAYTHS010000218.1:0-1351 GCA_043732345.1 Frankiales bacterium
GGCTGCGCTGCTGGCCGACGACGAGGCCGTCACCGCGCTGCTCGTGGTCGGCACCCGGCTGGGGAGCACCTCGTGAGCGTCCTCGTCCTGCTGGTCGTCACCGGCCTCGCGCTCGGCGCGCTCTACTTCCTGGCCGCCGCAGGTCTCTCGCTGATCTACGGCCTGATGCGGGTGCTGAACTTCGCCCACGGCGCCTTCCTGACCGTGAGCGGTTACGCCGGGTACCAGGTCGCGTCGAGCCTGGGCGTCGCATCGGCCAGCTGGTGGGCGTTCGCGCTGGCGGTCCTCGTCGGCGTGGCGACTGGGGCCGCGTTCGCCGCCGCCCTCGAGCTGCTGGTGGTGCGCCGGCTCTACGACCGCGAGATCGAGCAGGTCCTGGTCACCGTGGGCGTGGCGCTGGCCGCGGTCGCCCTGGTCACCGGCACGTGGGGCTCCGACGCGCGCCCGTTCCCGGCGCCGCCCTGGTTCGCCAGGACCACCGGGATGCTCGGCGCGCAGGTGCCCAACTCGCGGCTGGCGTGCATCGCCGCGGCCGTGGTCGTGCTCGGTGGGCTCACCGCCCTGCTCGGCCGCACCCGCCTCGGCCTGGTCATCCGGGCCGGGGTGGAGAATCGGTCGATGGTGGCGGCGCTGGGCATCGACGTCCGCCGCTCGTTCACCGCCGTCTTCGTCCTCGGCGGGGCACTGGCCGGCCTCGGTGGGGTGCTGGCCGGGGTCTACAACTCCAGCCTCTCGCCGCTGACCGGAGACAACCTGCTGATCTTCGCCTTCATCGTCGTGGTCATCGGTGGGCTCGGCTCGGTCGGTGGTGCCGCCGTCGCCGCCACGGTCGTAGCGCTCATTCAGCAGCTCGCCAACTACTACGCGGCCAGCGGGGTCGGCGACCTCCTGGTCGTGCTCGCGCTCGCCCTGGTCCTGCTCGTCCGCCCCCAGGGGCTCATCGCCCGGTCAGTGAGGATTGCATGAGCACCGTCCACACCACCCCGACCGGCCAGGTGAGGACGGCAGGCGATCGGCCCACCCCGCCCGGTGCTCCGGCGGCCACCCAGCGGCGCTCCCCGCGCCGTCACCTCACGAAGCTGGCGCTCGTCGTCGTCGTGGTCGCGCTCGCCCTGGCGCCGAAGCTGGCCCTCAGCGTCCCCGGGGTGCTTCCCGGGCCGACCTACAGCCCCGGCACCCTGCAGCTGCTCGCGGTCTGCCTGCTCGTCGGTGCGCTGGCCGTCACCTACCACCTGCTGTTCGGGGTGGCCGGGATGCTCTCGTTCGGCCATGCCCTCTACTTCGCCGTCGGGGTGTACGGCTTCGCGATCGCGCTCCAGACCTGGCACCTGAGCCTGCTGCCCGCCGCCCT
>JAYTHS010000219.1:0-1348 GCA_043732345.1 Frankiales bacterium
AAGCGGTCCGTCGGGAGCCTGCTGCCCTTCCTGCCCGAGTGGGCGGCCACCCTCAACGTCGGCATCCTCGCCCTGGTGGCGAACGTGTTTGCCCTCGCCGTCGTCTCGGTGTTCACCAAGGGTGCCCGCCCGGGCGCCGCCCCGGAGGCCACCAGCCTCGAGCCGGCCCGTGGGGGCACCCGATGACGACGAACCCCGGAGCTGAGGTCCACGTCGACGAAGCCAGGCTGTCCTCGTTGGTCGAGCGGCTGGGTCGGGTCGGGGCGCACAGCGGCGGCGGAATCATCCGCCCCCTGTACTCACCCCCCTGGCGCGAGGCCCAGGACCTGGTGGCCGCCATGATGCGGGACGCCGGCCTCACCGTGCGCGAGGACGCGGTGGGCAACGTGTTCGGCCGACTCGTCGGTGACACCGCAGGACCCGTCCTGATGACCGGGTCGCACATCGACACTGTGGTGCACGGCGGCGCGTACGACGGCGCGCTGGGCGTCCTGTCCGCGATCGTCGCCGTGCAGGCGTGCGCCGCCGCCGGTGGCACGCCACGGCGCACGGTCGAGGTGGTCTCGCTCTGCGAGGAGGAGAGCAGTCGCTTCCACGCGAACTACTTCGGCACGCGGTCCATCCTGGGACTCGTCGCCGAGGACGAGCCGACGCAGCTGGTAGACCCCGACGGGGTCACGCTGGCCGAGGCCGCCCGGTCGGTCGGCCTGGACCCGGCCCGTTTCGGTGAAGCCCGCCGCGAAGACTTCGACACCTTCCTCGAGCTGCACATCGAGCAGGGGCGCACGCTCATCGACTCCGGGGTCGAGATCGGCGTGGTCGACGTCATCACCGGGTTCGTCTGGCTCGAGGTGGTCGTCGAGGGGCGAACCGACCATGCCGGCGCCACGGCGATGGCCAACCGTCGGGACGCGCTGCAGGCTGCGGCGCGGATGGTCACCGCCGTGGAAGGCGTGGCGGTCGCCGAGGGACACCCGGCGGTCGCGACGACGGGGGTGATGCGCGTTCACCCCGGTGGCGCCAACATCGTGCCGGGTCGGGTCGAGTTCACCATCGACGTGCGCCACCCGGAGCTCGACGTCCTCGACCGGATGGTGGCCGCGATGCGTGCGCAGTGTGCGGCCGTGGCCGCCGAGCGCGCGGTTGAGGTCAGCCTCGCGCTGGTGAAGAAGACGCCACCGCACACCCTCGACGTCGGCCTGCGTGCGGTGCTCCAGCAGGCGGCTGACACCTGTGGGGCAACCTGGCGAGAGCTGCCCAGCGGTGCCGGTCACGACGCCCAGACCATGGGCACCCGCGTCGCGGCGGCCATGCTGTTCGTGCCCAGCGTGGACGGCCGGTCGCACAG
>JAYTHS010000220.1:0-1347 GCA_043732345.1 Frankiales bacterium
CGAGATGAACCGCCACTCGACGCTGTAGTCACGCTGGGCCTGCACCCGTCGTACCCACTTCGACGTCATCCACGCAAAGGGACACACCGGGTCGAAGTAGAAGTTGATGTCCGCCATGGCTCCACTCTTCCCCACGGCCCACAGTGGGCACGAATTGAAGGCCGCATCCGAGACACCCAAACCGCGCGCGACGCGTCAACGGTCGATGGGCGGGTACCCGGCGAGCTTGTGCGCCAGGTCGTCGACGCCGAGAGCGGTGATGTCCGGCTTGGTGAGGTACCGCGGGTAGGGCGCGATCCCGGACCGGTCGATCCAGGCGGTCTGCAGGCCGGCGCGGGCGGCGCCGTCGATGTCCCACGGGTGCACCGCGACGAGCAGCATCTCCGCAGGGGCCACGTCGCACTCCCGGGCGGCGTACGCGTAGGACTCAGGGGCCGGCTTCCATCGGCCGGCGTCCTCGACGCTCAGCAGCCGCTCGAACTGGTCCCGTACCTCAGCCTTCGTGAGCAGCGCCTGCGCGACGCTCGTGGAGCCGTTGCTCAGCGTGACCAGACGCAGTCCGCCGGCGACCAGCGCGTGGATGCCGGTGGGCACGTCAGGGTGGACGTCCAGGGACATGAAACCGCCCAGCACGTGCTGCACGGCGGCGTCGGCGTCCCGGTCAGGGGCGTGCTTGGCAAACATGCTGTGCAGCACACCGGCACCGATGGCCGCGAACGTCGCTGAGCTACCGGCCGCGGCGAGCGCGAAGCCGTCGCGCAGCACCTGGGCGAACCAGGTCGTCGCGAGCGGGGCAGGCAGTCCGATGTCGGTGAAGCGGTGGGCCATCGGCTCGAGATCGGACAGTGTCTCGTTGACGTCGAACACGATCAGCTTGGTTGCTGGCACGTCAGGTCCCTTCACCGTTCGCCGTTCTGCCGACGATTCACAAGTCACGGTAGGTCGCCGGCGCCTGGGCGTCGACCAGCAGCCGCAGAGCCGCTTCGACCACCTCGCGCTGCCGGTGCCGGTCTCCGGCCGGGCCGATGGTGCGGCCCATGAGGTGCGGCGTGACGAGCACACGCGGAAGCTGCAGACGCCCAGCCACATGGGCGAACGCCCGGATGAAGACCGAGACCGTGGGGATGCCCTGCTCTTCCAGGGCCCTGCTGACGAGTCCGACCGACCCGTGGCAGACCGGTCAAGTGGCGACAAGCAGGCAGGCGTCGACGCCCTCGGCACGCAGCCGCTGCGCCCACTGCGGCGCCGCCTGCTCGCGCAGCCGCACCTGCGACGTGGCGCCACTGAAGCTGTAGTGAGTGTCGGCGAGCCCCACCGCGCCCTCCGCGGACAGCTCCCTCAGCACGG
>JAYTHS010000221.1:0-1343 GCA_043732345.1 Frankiales bacterium
GTTCTTCGTGCTCGTCATCGCGCTGGTGTTCGCCCTCGGGCCAGGGACCACCTCGATCTTCGTGGCGATCTCCCTGGTCGGCTGGGTGGCCTACGCCCGCATCGTGCGCGGGGAGGTGCTGGTGGCCAAGGAGCAGGAGTACGCACTCGCCGCCCGGGCCAGCGGCCTGCCCACCTGGCGCATCCTGTTCCGGCACCTGCTGCCCAACGTGGTGCTGCAGGCCGTCGTCTACTCGATGAGCGACATCGTGCTCTCGATCCTGGCCATCGTGACGCTGGGCTACCTGGGCCTGGGGGTGCCACCCCCCACGCCGGACTGGGGCTCGATGATCCAGGAGGGCCAGCAGTTCATCCTCACCCAGT
This sequence comes from Frankiales bacterium, assembly GCA_043732345.1. Taxonomy (GTDB): domain Bacteria; phylum Actinomycetota; class Actinomycetes; order Mycobacteriales; family SCTD01; genus RYN-111. The sequence goes on from JAYTHS010000221.1 coordinate 363, forward strand.
GGTACCTGCCGACGCTGCCGGGACTGGCGGTCGTGGTGACCGGCCTCGCGCTGGCGCTCATCGCCGACGGCCTGGTGGAGAGGTTCGGCCGCCGGTGAGCCCGCTGCTGGAGGTGCACGACCTGCACGTCGACGTCCCGCTGCCCGGCGGTGCGCTGCACGCCCTGCGCGGGGTCTCCCTCACCGCGGACGCCGGGGAGGCCGTGGGCATCGTCGGGGAGTCCGGCTCGGGCAAGAGCCTGACCCTGCGCGCGCTGCTCGGCCTGCTGCCCAGCCCGGCCAAGGTCACCTCCGGTGCCATCGTGCTCGACGGCACCGACGTCACCGGCCTGCCGGAGAAGCAGCGGCGCCGGCTGCTCACCGAGGCGATGAGCATGGTGTTCCAGGACTCGCTCACCGCCCTGAACCCCGTCATGCGGGTCGGCGACCAGATCGCGGAGGTGCCGCGACGCCGCGGCGGGCTGTCCCGCCGCGCCGCGCACGCCCGGGCGGTGGAGCTGATGGACCGGGTGGGCATCCCCGACCCCGAGCGCCGCGCCCGGGACTACCCGCACCAGCTCTCCGGTGGCCTGCGCCAGCGCATCTGCATCGCGATCGCGCTGTCGACCTCGCCCCGGCTGATCCTCGCCGACGAGCCGACGACGGCACTGGACGTCACCATCCAGGCGCAGGTGCTCGGGGTGCTGGACGACCTGCGCCGCACCGAGGGCGTCGGGGTCATCCTGGTCAGCCACGACCTGGCCGTGGTCAGCCAGACCTGCTCACGACTGCACGTGATGTACGCGGGCAAGATCGTCGAGCGGGGCGACACGGCCACCTTGCTCGGCCGCCCGCGCCACCCGTACACGTTCTCGCTGCTGCGCTCGGTGCCGGACCCGGACCGCCCGGCGGTCCGGCTGCTGGCCATCGCCGGACAGCCGCCGGACCTCACCGAGCCCGTCACGGGGTGCAGCTTCGCGCCGCGCTGCCTGGCCGCGCAGGA
>JAYTHS010000222.1:0-1340 GCA_043732345.1 Frankiales bacterium
AGCGCGCCGACCAGGGAGCGGACCATCGAGTGGCAGAAGGCGTCGGCCTGCACGGTCGCCACGAGCAGCCCGTCGGGAGTCCGCTCCCAGTCCAGCGCGAGCAGCGTGCGCCGGGTCGTGGCGCCGTCGCGCCGTCGGCAGTACGCCGCGAAGTCGTGCAGCCCGAGCAGCCGCTGGGCCGCCTGCTGCATGAGCCCGTCGTCCAGCCGGCGCGGGAAGGTGAGCACGTCGTGGCGGCGCAGCGGGTCGACGTCCTGCGGGCTGTCCACGATCCGGTAGCAGTAAGTGCGGGACAGCGCCGAGAAACGGGCGTCGAAGCCCGGCGGCGCGATCGCGACGACCCGCACCCGCACGTCCGGCGGGAGCAGGCCGTTGAGGCGGCGCAGCAGCAACCGGTCGGTCGCGACCGGCTCGGGCAGGTCGATGTGGATCACCTGGCCGCGGGCGTGGACGCCGGCATCGGTGCGCCCGGCGACGATGACGCGGGGCAGGTCGTCCCGGCGGGCCAGGACCGACAAGGCCCGCTCGAGCTCGCCCTGGACCGTCCGCTGGTCGGTCTGGACCGCCCAGCCCGCGAACGCGGTCCCGTCGTACGCAAGGTCCAGCCGGACGCGGGTCGGCACGCCCGTCACGGCACGTAGAACCCTGCGTTCACCGACCGCACGACAGCCCGCCCCCGCTGCGGGGACGGGCTGTCAGACGGATGAGGCGATGTCACTCGGGCTTGGCGTCACCCTTGGGTGCCTCGGCGGCCGGCTCGTCGGCAGCGGGCTGAGCCGTCTCCTCGGCAGCGGGCTGGGCCGTCTCGACCGGGTCGGCCACGTCTGAGGCGGCCTCAGGAGCGACCTCGTCGGGGGCGACGTCCGGTGTGTTGTCATCCTCGGCGGCGGGGGCGTTTTCGGCGGCGCTCTCAGCAGCCTGCGCCTCAGCGACGACACCGGCGGCGGTGGGCGACTCGGCGGCGAGCTCCTCGGCGGACTCACGGGTGGCGCCCGTCGGGGCGGTGCGTGCCGCGAACGTCGTACCGCGGGCCCGCTCAGCCTCACCGACGGCCCGCTGGGAGACCGTGAGCGCCTCGACGAGCTCGATGATCGCCATAGGGGCGTTGTCACCCTTGCGTGGGCCGAGCTTCACGATCCGGGTGTAGCCGCCGGGACGAGTGGCGTAGCGCGGGCCGATCTGGTCGAACAGCACGTGCATGACGGTGTCGCCACCGGTCTCCATCTGGCTGCGTGTCCCGAGCCGCTTGATGACCTGGCGGCGGGCGTGCAGGTCACCGCGCTTGGCGAAGGTGATGAGGTGCTCGGCGTACGGGCGGAGGCGCTTGGCCTTGGCCTCGG
>JAYTHS010000223.1:0-4767 GCA_043732345.1 Frankiales bacterium
GAAGCGGCAGACAACCCGATCAGCACCCAGGCACGTCGACCCTGCTGGAGACGGTGCGCACGGACCGCGCAGGCGAGCCCGGAGAGCAGCGCCACGGCCACCAGCCCCGCGTTGCTGATCCCCTGGCCGACAGAGGAGTGACCGCCAACGACCCGCTGGGAGCCGAACCAGACGACGGCAGCCCCGAAGGCAGCGCCGTACCGCCTGGTCTGCGACTCCATACCTGGCCATCGGGTGGTCGCGATCGTCTCTTGAGCGGTCGACCTCAAGCGGCGCGACCCTCGGGTCGATGCAGATCATGACGCCACCAGGAGGTGCTGCATGACGCTGCCGGCCCACGCCCCTGACGACCGTGCCTGGGGCTCCCCGGTCGTGGACCCCGTGGAGCTGCGCTTCGCGCTGGCCGACACCCCCTTCATGGCCTACGACCTCACCCGGGTAGCGACGGGCGTGCACCGCTTCCGGGAGGCCTTCGCCGGCCGGGTCGCCGTGCGGTACGCCGTCAAGTGCAACCCCGACCCACGGGTCCTGTGGACCGCCGCCGACGCCGGGGCCGGCTTCGAGGTCGCCTCGCTCGGCGAGCTGGAGCTGCTGTCTGGTCTGGAGCTGCTGGACGCGCCCAACGTGCTCTACAGCAACCCCGTGAAGGCGCCGGCCCACGTTGCCGGGGCCTTCGACCTGGGTGTGCGGCGCTTCGCCGTGGACTCCCACGAGGAGCTGCAGAAGCTCTCCCGCTGGGCACCGGGCAGCGAGATCTACGTCCGGGTGCGCGTCGACGACAGCAGCAGCCGCTTCCCCTTGTCGAGCAAGTTCGGGGTCGGGCACAACGAAGCCCGCCGGCTGCTCAGCGACGCACCGAGCCTGGGCCTGGTGCCTGCCGGGCTGACGTTCCATGTCGGCTCGCAGTGCACCGACGTCGACGCGTGGGCGCACGCGGTGAGCCTGTGCGGCCCGGTCATGACCAACCTACTGAAGGAGGGGATCCGCCTCCGCCTGCTCGACCTCGGTGGCGGCTTCCCGGCCCACTACGGCAACGAGGACGTCCCCGAGCTCGGCGACATCGCGGCCGGGGTGCTGACCGCACTCGAGGGCCTGCCCTACCTGCCGGAGGACGTCGTCTGCGAGCCCGGAAGAGCGATCGTCGCCGAGGCTGCCACCCTTGCCACCAGCGTCATCGGCCGGGCCGAGCGCAACGGCCGGCCCTGGGTCTACCTCGACGTGGGGGCCTACAACGGGCTCATGGAGTGCGCCCAAACGATGGGGCGCATGCACCTGCCCCTGCGGACCGACCGCCCCACCGGACCGCTGGTGCGCTGCACCGTGACCGGACCGAGCTGCGACTCCTCCGACACCCTGTTCCAGGACGCCGCGCTGCCGGCCGACCTCGAGGTCGGTGACCGCGTGTACGTCGGGAGCGCTGGGGCGTACTCCCTGTGCTACGCCGCGCCCTTCAACGGCTTCCCCGTCCCCGTCCCGGTCTACCTGTAGCCGTACCCCTGCCGGGCGCGCGACGATAACGGTGACGGATGACCCTGCAACAGTGGGTGTGAGCGTGAGGACGGCGTTGAGCGACCAGCAGCTGCAGGAGGTGCTCCCGGCGGCCCAGGCCGGGCAGGCCTGGGCGCTGCGGGCGGTCCACGAGCAGCTGGCCCCCAAGGTTCAGGCCTACCTGCGGGCCCGTGGCGCCAGCGAGCCGGAGGATCTCACCAGCGAGGTGTTCCTGACGGTCTTCCCCCGGCTGCCCACGGTCACCGGCGGCGCCGCCGGGCTGCAGACCTTCGTCTTCTCCGTGGCGCACGCCCGGCTGGTCGACGACCTGCGCCGCCGGAGCCGCCGCGAGCCGATCGTGGCCTACGAGCCCGAGCGCGACACCCGGCTCAGCGCGTCCTCGGAGGAGCTTGCCCTGGCAGCTGTCGGCACCGAGCGGGTACGCCGACTGCTGGCCGGCTTGGTCCCCGACCAGCGCGACGTCTTGGCGCTGCGGGTCCTGGGAGACCTCACGGTGGAGCAGGTCGCCCGAGCGCTCGACAAGAGCGAGGGCGCCGTCAAGCAGCTGCAGCGCCGGGGGCTGCTGGCGCTGCGCCGTACCCTGGAGGCCGAGGGGGTGCACCCGTGACCCGTACCCCTTCGACGCCCTCTGGCGATGACCTCGGCGTGACCCGCGACCTGCTCTCCCTCGACGACCGGACCGTCGAGGCTCTGCTGTCCGGACGCGAGGTCGACCACGAGCCACTGCTGAGCGCGTTCACCCGCCAGCTCCTGCTCAGCCGCGAGGTCGAGGTCGTCGTCCCCTCGGTGTCCCTGGCCGCAATCCTGCTCGACGGGCTGCCGGCGGCCCAGTTGCACCCGGCCCCTGCCGCCCCCGCCGGGGGAACCCCGCGGTGGCGCTTCCGCCCGGCCCTGGCCCTGCCCGCGCTGCTGTCCGGCGCCGCTGTGGTCGTGCTGCTGGCCGCCTCGCAGAACGCCCTGCCGGCCCCTGCCCAGACCGCCGTCGCCGACGTCGTCGAGGCGGTCACCCCCCTGCACGTCCCGCGCCCGGCTGATCCTCCACTGCCCGTCGTCGGCTCCCCCGACCCGGCGGCCGGTACTACCGGATCCACCCCCGACCCCGCCGATCACAGCGCAACCACCGGGTCGGGTGAGGACGGGGCGCACCCCGAGCTCTCGACCGCCGAGTCCACCGAGCCGGGCGGCTCCACGTCCGACGGCTCCACGTCCGACGGGTCCACCTCCGGCGGGTCCAACGCCGACGGGAGCGCCGCGACCGGCGAGGACGGCTCCACCGGGCACGCCGGGACGTCGACCGGCTCGGGCACACCCTCCTCGAGCGGCGGCTCCGGCACGGACGGCTCGTCCGTTTCCGGCGGTGGCCCCGAGCCGCGGGCGGACCCCACCACGGACGGCAGTACGTCGGATCGCTCTAGGTCCAGCTCCCCGAGCGGGTCGACCAGCGCGTCGAGTTCCAGCGGCTCGGGCTCGTCCGACACCGGCAGCGCGGGCTCGAATCCATCAGGCAGCAGCGGATCAGGAACCAGTGGATCAGGCATGAGCGGCTCGGGCTCGTCCGACACCGGCAGCGCGGGCTCGGATCCATCAGGCAGCAGCGGATCAGGCACCAGTGGATCAGGCATGAGGGGCTCGGGCTCGTACGGCGTCAGCGCCCCGGACGGCTCCGGCAGCACCAGCCTCTCGGACGGCAGCTCCTCAGGCAGTGACGGGGCGACCGTCGTCGCCGGCGGGTAGGACGGGAGCTCACTGCCGGTCGGCGCCCAGGTCGGGCAGGTCTTCAGGCGACGAGGTAGTCCGCGAGCTCTGCCGCCAGACCCGGTCCGACCCGCGCCCGCAGCTCCGTACCGTTCTCGAGGTGCTCCTCGGACAGGACCTCACCCTCGTTGTGCACCCGTGAGACCAGGCTGCCGTTGGCGTAGGGCAGCACAACGTGGACCAGCTTGTCGAGGTGCGGGACCTCCTCCTCGAGCAGCTCGAGCAGCTCCTGCAACCCCTGACCGGTCTTGGCCGACACGAGCACGCAGTGCTTCTCCCGCCGCTGCAGCCGGGTGAGCGTCAGCGGGTCAGCGGCGTCGCACTTGTTGACCACCACGACCTCGCGCACCTGGTGGGCGCCGATCTCGGTGATGACCGCGCGGACGGCCTGCAGCTGCCCCTCGGGGTCGGGGTGGCTGCCGTCGACGACATGCAGGATCAGGTCGGCGTCTCCGACCTCCTCCAAAGTGCTGCGAAAGGCTTCCACGAGCTGGTGGGGGAGGCGGCGTACGAACCCGACGGTGTCGGTGAAGGTGAACTCCCGGCCGGACGGTGTCTTGGCCTTGCGGACGGTCGGGTCCAGGGTCGCGAACAGCGCGTCCTGCACCAGGACGCCTGCTCCCGTGAGCCGGTTGAGCAGCGAGCTCTTGCCGGCGTTGGTGTAGCCGGCGATCGCGACCGACGGGACGTTGTTCCTCGTCCGCTCCTGGCGCTTGACGTCGCGGGCGGTCTTCATCTCCTTGATCTCACCGGCGAGCTTGGACTTGCGGTTGCGGATGCGCCGCCGATCAGTCTCGATCTTGGTCTCGCCGGGCCCGCGGGTGCCGACGCCACCGCCGGACCCCCCGGCTCCACCGCCCTGACGGGAGAGCGATTCACCCCAGCCGCGCAGGCGCGGGAGCATGTAGGTCATCTGGGCGAGCTCGACCTGCGCCTTGCCCTCCCGGCTGGTGGCGTGCTGGGCGAAGATGTCAAGGATCAGCCAAGTCCGGTCGATGACCTTGACCTTGACGAGCTCCTCGAGCGCCCGCAGCTGGCCGGGGCTGAGCTCGCCGTCGCAGATGACGGTGTCGGCGCCGGACTGCAGGACGGCGTCGCGCAGCTCCTGGGCCTTACCCGACCCCACGTAGCTCTTGGGGTCGGGCTTGTCGCGGCGCTGCAGCAGTCCCTCGAGGACCTCGCAGCCAGCCGTCTCGGCAAGCGCCTTCAGCTCGTAGAGCGAGGTCTCGGCATCCTCGGTCCGGTCGTAGACCCCCATGAGCACGACCCGCTCGAGGCGCAGCTGGCGATACTCAACCTCGGTGACGTCCTCGAGGTCGGTGCGGATGCCGCTGACCCGTCGCAGCGCCTGGCGCTCCTCGAGGTCGAAGCCCTCACCCTCGAGGCCGTGGAAGTCGTCGAGGCGGATGTCAGAGTCGGGTCGCGGGAACTGCTGCGGTGAGGTCATCGCTGCTGCAACACCCCGGTCTGCCTCGGTCATCCCGTTCCCTTGCTGTCGAAGGC
>JAYTHS010000224.1:0-1335 GCA_043732345.1 Frankiales bacterium
GCGAGCATCGTCACGACCGCCGTGGAGGCGTTCGGCAAGGTGGACGTCGTCATCAACAACGCCGGCTTCCTGCGCGACAAGAGCTTCCTCAAGCTCACCTGGGACGATCTGGACGCCATCATCGACGTCCACCTCAAGGCAGCCTTCTACGTCAGCCAGCCGGCGTTCGCGATCATGAAGGAGAACGGCTACGGCCGCTTCGTCTTCACCGCCAGCAACGCGACCTTCGGCAACTTCGGCCAGACCAACTACGCCGCCGCCAAGATGGGGCTGATCGGCCTGTCCAACACGATCGCCGTCGAGGGCGCCCGCAACGGCATCCTGTCCAACGTCATCATGCCGGTCGCCAAGACCCGCATGACCGAGGAGCTGCTCGGCTCGTTCGCCGACGTCCTGGGCCCGGAGTTCGTCACCCCGATGGTCACCTACCTGGCCAGCGAGACCTGCACGACCACGCACGGTGCCTACAGCGCCGCCGGCGGCCGCTACGCCCGCGTCTTCACCGGCCTGGCCCCCGGCTGGTTCGCCGGCAAGGGCGCGACCGTGACGGCCGAGGACATCGTCGCCAACATCGCGCAGATCGAGGCCGAGGAGGGCTACATCGTCCCCCAGTCCACGGCCGACGAGATCATGGCGCTCGCCGGGCTCTTTGCCTAGCCAGCAGTCTTTCTGACGTACACCTCGAGGGTGCCCCACTGCGGTGGGGCGCGCTCCGGCGTGTCCGGCTGCTACCGTTGAGGGAAGGGACGATCCCGTCCTGGCACGCTGCTCCCGCGGCGACCCCCGCTCGGCGCCCTCGGCCCGAGCCCGGAGGGCCCCGGTGATGCACCGCCGTAGACATCGGCCCCGCCGCCTTCAGGCGGGGAGCCCAGCACCCTCGCGCCAGGCCTTCGCCGGCGCACCGAAGGAACACCGTGACCACCCCGAGAACCACCCACTCACCCCGCCCCGCGGTCAGCCGGACCCAGCTGCTGACAGCTGCCCGCCTCGGCGCAGCGGTCGCTGCCGCCGACCTCGCGGGCCGGCCCGCTGACGCCGCCCCGTCGTACGTCTCGTGGCGACGGCTGCGCCGGCGCGTCCCCCGCGAGGCCCGCCAGCTGCTGCGGGTCGCCTTCGACGCCGGCTACGGCCGGGCCGTCCACGCCTCCGGGACCCTTGCCGCCTGAGCTCCGACACGACCTGCACGCCTTCAGTGCGCGCCGACGCGTCGGCTGCCAGCTGCCCCCGAAGACGTGCCCTGGATCTGGCACCAGACACGCGGGTGGGTCGGTGTCGGATCCAGCGCGCGGCGCTCCACCAGCCTCAGGGTCGCGTCCAGCCGGGTCCGACGGGAGC
>JAYTHS010000225.1:0-4758 GCA_043732345.1 Frankiales bacterium
CCGACGAACAGACCCGGCACCCCGGCGACCACGACGGTGGACGGCCCGGTGGCGCGCGGCGGTGCGGGCAGGTGGGCCTGCCGGCCCTGCCGGGAGCGCCAGCCCTTGAGCATCAGGGCGTAGAAGGTCGCGGCGAACAGCAGGGTGCCGACCGTGAGCAGGACGCGATCGAGCACGTCAAGCCCCCTTGCCGTGCAGCGCCGTCGGCCGGCCCCTCAGGAAGGTCGCGACGACCCGGGCCTGCAGCTCAAGGCCGCCGAACGGCGTGTTGGTGCTGCGGCTGGCCGTGACCGTGGGGTCCACGGTCCAGGGGCTGGAGGGGTCGATGACGACGACGTTGGCGGGCTCGCCGACGGCGAGCGGCCGCCCGTGGCCCTCCAACCGGCCGATCCGCGCCGGCGCCTCCGACAGCCGCTCGGCGACGCCGCGCCAGGTCAGCCGGCCGGGCTCCACCATCGCGTGGGCGACCACGGCCAGCGCGGTCTCCAGGCCCGTCATGCCAGGCGAGGCCGCGCCCCACTCGGTCTCCTTGTCCTGGGGCGCGTGGGGCGCGTGGTCGGTCGCAACGCAGTCGACGGTCCCGTCGGCCAAGCCCTCGCGCAGCGCGTCGACGTCAGTTTGGGTCCGCAGCGGCGGGTTGACCTTGTACGTCGCGTCGTAGCCCTGCACGCAGTCGTCGGTGAGCAGCAGGTGGTGCGGGGTGACCTCGGCCGTCACGTCCCAGCCCTTGGCCTTGGCCCAGCGGATCAGCTCGACGCTGCCGGCGGTGCTGACGTGGCAGACGTGGAGCCGGCCCCCGACGTGACCGGCGAGCAGGCAGTCGCGGGCGATGACCGCTTCCTCGGCAACGGCCGGCCAGCCGACGAGGCCGAGCAGGCTGGAGGTCACGCCCTCGTTCATCTGCGCCCCGACGGTGAGCCGCGGCTCCTGGGCGTGCTGGGCGACGACCCCGTCGAAGGCCTTGACGTACTCGAGGGCCCGGCGCATCAGGCTGGCGTCGCTGACGCAGTGCCCGTCGTCGCTGAAGACCCGCACCCGGGCCGCGCTGTCGGCCATCGTCCCGAGCTCGGCCATCTCGGTACCGGCCAGCCCGACGGTGACCGCCCCGACCGGGAACACGTCGCAGTGGCCGGCCTCGAGGCCCAGCCGCCACACCTGCTCGACGACGCCGGCGTTATCGGCCACCGGATCGGTGTTGGCCATCGCGTGGACCGCAGTGAACCCGCCGACCGCCGCCGCCAGGGTGCCGCTCTCGACCGTCTCGGCGTCCTCCCGGCCAGGCTCGCGCAGATGCGTGTGCAGGTCGACCAGGCCCGGCAGCAGGACGCAGCCGGCCGCCTCAAAGACCTCGTCACCGGTGAGCCCGGCGCCGATCGCGGTGATCGTGCCGCCGTCGAGCAGGACGTCGACCGGCTCGCCCGCGCCGTACAGCAGGACATCCTTGATGACCCAGCTCACTGGCTGCTCCCGATCGCTGACTCGGAGCCGCCCAGGAGCAGGTAGAGGACGGCCATGCGGACCGAGACACCGTTGGCGACCTGCTCGGTGATGGTGGAGCGGGCGCCGTCGGCGACCTCGCTGGCGATCTCCATGCCGCGCACCATCGGCCCGGGGTGCATGACCACAGCGTCGTCGGGCAGCCGCGCCGCGCGGGCGCGGTCCAGGCCGTAGCGACGGCTGTACTCGCGCACGGACGGGAAGTAGGCAGCGCCCATGCGCTCGCGCTGGACGCGCAGCATCATGACGACGTCGCTCTTGGGGAGCTGGGCGTCGAGGTCGTAGGACACCTCGCAGGGCCACGCGTCGACCCCGACCGGGAGCAGCGTCGGGGGGGCGACCAGGGTGACGTCCGCACCGAGCGTGCGCAGCAGCAGGACGTTGGAGCGAGCCACCCGGCTGTGCAGCACGTCGCCGACGATGGTCACCTTGAGCCCCTCGATGCGGCCGTGCCGCTGGCGCATCGTGTAGGCGTCGAGCAGGGCTTGAGTGGGGTGCTCGTGGGTGCCGTCACCGGCGTTGACGACGCTGCCCTTCACCCAGCGGGAGAGGTTGACCGGCGCCCCGGACCAGGAGTGGCGGATCACCGCCGCGTCGCACCCCATGGCCTCCAGCGTCAGCGCCGTGTCCTTGAGGGTCTCGCCCTTGCTGACGCTCGAGCCCTTCGCGGCGAAGCTGATGACGTCGGCCGACAGCCTCTTGGCGGCGAGCTCGAAGGAGGTCTTGGTCCGGGTCGAGTCCTCGAAGAACAGGCTCACCACGGTCCGGCCGCGCAGGGTCGGGAGCTTTTTCACCGTGGCCCGCTCGACGAGGTCGGCCAGCTCAGCGGCCGTGTCCAGGACCAGGGTCGCGTCTTCCAGGCTGAGGTCGGCGGCGCTGAGCAGGTGGCGGTTCACGGTGTGTCCGTCCGGGCCCGAGCGGGACCGAGGAGCACCGCGTCGACACCGTCGTGCTCGAGGAGCTGCACGTGCACCGTCTCCCTCAGGCTGGTCGGGATGTTCTTGCCGACGTAGTCCGCCCGGACGGGCAGCTCCCGGTGGCCCCGGTCGACCAGCGCGGCGAGCTGCACCGCGCGGGGACGACCGAGGTCGGCGAGCGCGTCCAGCGCCGCCCGCACGGTCCGCCCGCTGAACAGCACGTCGTCGACGAGCACGACCAGGGCGCCGTCGATCGTGCCGGCGGGGATGTCGGTCGCCTCGAGCGCCCGGGCCGCCCGCAGCCGAAGGTCGTCGCGGTACATCGTCACGTCGAGGCTGCCGGTCGGGACGACCAGGCCCTCGAAGGCCAGCACCCGGGCGGCCAGCCGCCGGGCGAGCGTGGTGCCGCGCGTCGGGATCCCGAGCAGGACGACGCCCTCGCCTCCGCCGGTCTTCTCCAGCAGCTCGTGAGCCATGCGGTCGACGACCCGGGACAGGGCAGCAGCGTCGAGCACCAGCCGGGCGGCCGCCGGGTCACCGGTCACCGGACGATCGGTCACGGTTTTTTCTGTGTCCGGCCGGATACGCACGGGCCGGTCAGGGACAGCCGTCACGGGCTGGACCTCCTTCCCCGCCTCACGGGACGGGCTCGGTGGAGATGTCCCTGTGAACTTAGCAGGGCCGCTGCGCCCCTTGACCAGTCGATCTTCCGGCGCCTACGGTGACGTTGTGTAACCGCAGTACGGCGATGCGTGGACACTCGGGGGTGAACGGTCACCCCGCGTGATCTTCGGGTGACGCGGTCCCCGGGTCGAGCAGAGGTGAGACCGACCGCCGCGAGGGACAACCCGTCCCGGTGCCGACGTCCGGAGGATCCAGTGCGCGAGAACGTTCCCGACCCGACTGCGGTGCCAGCTGTCGGCGCCACCGACCGTGACGCCGCGAGGACGACCAAGGCGGCCCCGACGGAGGTCGTCACCGCCGGAGCCACCACCCCTGAGGCAGCCAAGAGCGACTACGCCAAGGCGCTCGGCATCCGGCTCCGCGCGATCAGGTCCCAGCAGGGCCTGTCCCTGCACGGGGTGGAGAACAAGAGCCATGGCCGCTGGAAAGCGGTCGTCATCGGCTCCTACGAGCGCGGCGACCGGGCAGTCACCGTGCAGCGGCTCGCCGAGCTGGCGGAGTTCTACGGGGTCCCGGTGAGCGAGCTGCTGCCGGACTCCGAGGCCGTGGTGGCCGCCGAGCCCGCTCCCCGGCTGGTCATCGACCTCGAGCAGCTCTCCACGGTCCCGGGCGACCGCTCGGCGCCGCTGGCGCGCTACGCCAAGACCATCCAGAGCCAGCGCGGCGACTACAACGGCCGGGTCCTGTCGATCCGCGCGGAGGACCTGCGCTCGCTCGCGGTCATCTACGACGCCTCGCCGAGCGCCCTGACCGAGCAGCTCATCAGCTGGGGCGTGCTGTCCCCGGACGCCCGCCGGGCCCTCGAGGTCTGACCCTGCCCTGCCTCGCCCCGGCCGTCCTCAGCAGCGCAGGGCGACCAGGCGAACGACTGATGATGCGGCGGCGGGGCCGAGCGGTCAGACGCCGAGCGCGGGCTTGAGCTGCAGCAACCGGCCGAGCAGCCCGTTGACGAACGCGGGGCTCTCGTCGGTCGACAGGCTCGCGGCCAGCTCGACGGCTTCGCTCACGGCGACCGCGTCGGGGATGTCATCGCACCACAGCAGCTCGAAGGTGCCGATCCGCAGGACCGCGAGGTCCACCGCTGGGAAGCGGTCGATCGTCCACTCCTGCGCGTAGGTTTCGAGCAGCTCGTCGATCCGCACGAGGTGCTCCACGACGCCCTCGACGAGCCGCACGGAGTAGTCCGGCACCGGTGGGTCGGACAGCGCGAGGCGGTCACGCAGGGTGTCCAGCGGGGCCACCCCTCGCTGGTCGGCCTCGTAGAGGACGTCGAGGGCACGCTTGCGGGCCTTGCTGCGGGCGCCCACTACTTCTTGTCGTTGATGCGACCGAGGTAGCGCCCGTCGCGGGTATCCACCTTGATCTTCTCGCCGGTGGTGAGGAACAGCGGGACCTGGATCTCGGCGCCGGTCTCCAGCGTCGCGGGCTTGGTCCCTCCGGTGGAGCGATCGCCCTGCAGGCCCGGGTCGGTGTGCTGGACGACGAGCTCGACGCTCGCGGGCAGCTCGACGTACAGCGCCGCGCCCTCGTGGGTGGCGACCATGGCGTCGGTGTTCTCCAGCATGTAGTCGGCGTTGCCGCCGACCGTGGTCTCCGCGACGTACAGCTGGTCGAAGGTGTCCTTGTCCATGAAGACGAAGTCGGTGCCCTCGCGGTAGAG
>JAYTHS010000226.1:0-4747 GCA_043732345.1 Frankiales bacterium
TCTACGTCAGCCCGCTGAAGGCCCTCGCGGTCGACGTGGAGCGCAACCTGCGGGCGCCGCTGACGGGCATCCGCCAGGCGGCCCAGCGGCTGGACCTCCCGGTGCCGGACCTCCGGGTCGGCACCCGCTCCGGCGACACCCCGCAGGACGAGCGCCGGGCCTTCGCGAAGACGCCCCCGGACATCTTCATCACGACCCCCGAGTCGCTGTTCCTCGTCCTGACCAGCGCTGCCCGGGAGTCGCTGCGCGGCATCGAGACGGTGATCCTCGATGAGGTCCACGCCGTCAGCGGTACCAAGCGGGGCGCCCACCTGGCCCTGACGCTCGAGCGGCTCGACGCCCTGCTGGACAAGCCCGCCCAGCGGATCGGCCTGTCCGCCACCGTGCGCCCGATCGACGAGGTGGCCCGCTTCCTCGGTGGCGGCCGCGAGGTCACGATCGTGCAGCCGCCGTCCACCAAGACCATCGAGGTCGAGGTCGTCGTACCGGTCGAGGACATGAGCGCCCTGGGCGAGTCGACGGGGCCCGTCCGGGGCGGCTCGGCGGCCGGCGCCGAGCCACGGTCCAGCATCTGGCCGGCCGTCGAGGAGCGAATCGTCGACCTCATCGAGCAGCACCGCTCGACCATCGTCTTCTGCAACAGCCGTCGGCTAGCCGAGCGCCTCACCAGCAGGCTCAACGAGATCGCCACCGAGCGGGCCTACCCGACGCCCGAGCCGGAGCCGCTCGACCTCAGCCGGCCCGATGGCTCCGCCGGCATCAAGCCCGGCGGCGGCTCCTTCGTGGCCCAGCACATCGCGCAGGGCGGGGTCGGCACCGGCTCGAAGCTGCCGTGGGGCAACGGGATGCCCGCTGACGGCTCAGCCGTCCAGATCGCCCGGGCCCACCACGGCAGCGTCTCCCGCGAGCAGCGCTCGGAGATCGAGGAGGCCCTCAAGGGCGGGCAGCTGCCTGCGGTCGTCGCGACCAGCAGCCTCGAGCTCGGCATCGACATGGGCGCCGTCGAGCTCGTCGTCCAGGTCGAGTCGCCACCGTCGGTCGCGAGCGGGTTGCAGCGCGTGGGCCGGGCCGGCCACCAGGTCGGCGCCATCAGCCGCGGGGTGATCCTGCCGAAGTACCGCGGGGACCTCGTGCAGTGCGCGGTCGTCGCCGAGCGCATGGTCTCCGGCGGGATCGAGGCGACGACCTATCCCCGCAACCCGCTCGACGTCCTGGCCCAGCAGATCGTCGCGATGTGCGCCATGGAGCCCTGGGACGCCGAGGACCTCGTCGCCCTCGTCCGCCGGGCCGCGCCGTTCAGCGGCCTGCCGCAGAGCGCCTTCGAGGCGACCCTGGACATGCTGTCCGGCCGCTACCCCAGCGACGACTTCGCCGAGCTCCGACCCCGCATCACGTGGGACCGCGTCACCGGTGTGCTCGCGGGAAGGCCTGGGGCGCAGCGCCTCGCGGTCACCAGCGGCGGCACCATCCCCGACCGAGGCATGTTCGGCGTCTTCCTCGTCGGCGCTGCCACATCGTCCGGCGCCGGCGGAACGAAGTCCCGTGTCGGCGAGCTCGACGAGGAGATGGTCTACGAGTCCCGCGTCGGTGACGTCTTCCTGCTCGGCTCGTCCGCCTGGCGCATCAACGACATCACCCACGACCAGGTGCTGGTCACCCCCGCGCCCGGCCAGCCCGGCCGGATGCCGTACTGGAACGGCGATGCTCCCGGCCGCCCGGTCGAGCTCGGCCGGGCCCTTGGCGCGTTCCTGCGCGAGCTCTCCGCGCTCTCCCCCGAGGATGCCGAGATCCGCCTGACCGCAGCAGGTCTTGACGCCAGCGCCCGCAGCAACCTGCTCGCCTACCTCGCCGAGCAGCGCGAGGCGACCGGCGTGCTGCCCGACGACCAGACGATCCTCGTCGAGCGGTTCCGCGACGAGCTCGGTGACTGGCGACTGGCGATCCACTCGCCCTTCGGCGCGCCCGTCAACCAGCCCTGGGCCCTGGCCCTGACGGCCCGGCTGCGCGAGACCTACGGCGTCGACGTGCAGTCGATGCACTCCGACGACGGCATCGTGCTGCGGCTGCCCGAGACCGAAGAGGCCCCGTCCGGCTCGGTCGCGGTCTTCGAGCCCGACGAGGTCGAGCCGGCGGTGCAGGCCGAGGTCGGCGGGTCGGCGCTGTTCGCCTCCCGCTTCCGGGAGTGCGCGTCCCGGGCCCTGCTGCTGCCCCGCCGCAACCCCACCCGCCGTACGCCGCTGTGGCAGCAGCGGCAGCGGGCCGCCCAGCTGCTGTCGGTCGCCAGCGAGTACGGCAGCTTCCCGATCGTCCTGGAGACCATGCGCGAGGTCCTGCAGGACGTCTTCGACGTGCCGGGGCTGGTCGGGCTGATGCGCGACGTCGAGGGCCGCAAGGTCAGGCTCGTCGAGGTCGAGACCCAGCAGCCGTCGCCGTTCGCCCGGTCGCTGCTGTTCGGCTACATCGGCGCCTTCATGTATGAGGGTGACAGCCCGCTCGCCGAGCGGCGCGCGCAGGCCCTGTCACTCGACAGTGCCCTGCTGGCAGAGCTTCTGGGCCACTCCGAACTGCGGGAGCTCATCGACGCCGACGCCCTGGCCGAGGTCGAGTCCGAGGTCCAACGGCTCGCCGAGGAGCGCAAGGTCAAGGACCTCGAGGGGGTCGCGGACCTGCTGCGCGTGCTCGGTGACCTGACGACCGACGAGGTCCTCGCCCGCGGTGGCCAGGCCGACTGGCTGGTCGAGCTGGAGTCGCAGCGCCGGGCCATCCGGGTGCGCGTCGCCGGGCAGGAGCGCTGGGCCGCGATCGAGGACGCCGGCCGGCTGCAGGACGCCCTCGGGACGGCCCTGCCGATCGGGATCCCGGAGGCGTTCTTAGAGCCGATCCGCGACCCGCTGGGCGACCTGGTGTCGCGCTACGGCCGTACCCACGGGCCCTTCCACCCCGTCGATGTCGCCCAGCGCTTCGGCCTGGGCATCGCGGTCGTCGACGCCGCCCTGGCCCGGCTGTCGGCCACCGGCCGGGTCGTGCACGGCGAGTTCCGTCCTGGCGGGACAGGCCTGGAGTGGTGCGACGCCGAGGTGCTGCGGTCGCTCCGCCGCCGCTCGCTGGCCAAGCTGCGCAAGGAGGTCGAGCCCGTCCCGCCGGAGGCCCTCGCCCGCTTCCTGCCGCCCTGGCAGGGCATGGGCGCCGGCGCCGGCCGGGGGCTGGACGGCCTGCTGCGCGCCGTCGAGCAGCTCCAGGGGGCTGCCGTCCCCGCCAGTGCCCTCGAGTCCCTCGTCCTGCCGTCACGGGTCGCGGGCTACTCCCCCGCCCTGCTCGACGAGCTCACCGCCTCCGGTGACGTGCTGTGGTCCGGCACCGGCTCGCTGCCTGGCAACGACGGGTGGGTCTCCCTGCTGCTGGCAGACAGCGCCGACCTGCTGCTCGCCCCCCTCGGCGAGCTGTCCCCGACCCCCCTGCACGAGCAGGTGCTCGAGGCCCTCGACGGCGACCAGGCGCTGTTCTTCCGCTCGCTGTCCGACCGGGTCGGGAGCACCGACGACATCGCGCTGCAGCAGGCCATCTGGGACCTCGTGTGGGCGGGTCACCTCACCAACGACACCTTGTCGCCGCTGCGCGCCCTGCTCGGCAGCGGTCGCACGAGCCACTCGACCCGCAAGGCCCCGGTGCGAGCGCGCTCCCGGTACGGCCGACCCGTCCTGCCGACCCGGACCGGGCCACCGACCACGGCAGGCCGGTGGTCGCGGCTGCCCGCCCGCGACGCCGACCCGACCCGGCGTACGCATGCCGTCGCAGAGTCGCTGCTGGACCGCCACGGTGTCGTCACCCGCGGGGCCGTCGTCGCCGAGAAGGTGCCGGGCGGGTTCGCCGCCGTCTACGCCGTGCTCAAAGCCTTCGAGGAGGCCGGGCGGGTCCGGCGGGGCTACTTCGTCGAGGGGCTCGGCGCAGCGCAGTTCGCCGCCCCCGGGGCCGTCGACCGGATGCGGGCCCTGGCGGCCGCGAAACCGGTCAAGGACGAGCCGCTGTGGACCAGTCCCGTTCCCGGCGGCTGGGACACCGGAAGGCAACGCAAGCGACGGGACGACGCCAGGGCCCTGGTGATCGCCGCCTCCGACCCCGCCAATCCCTACGGCGCCGCGCTCGCCTGGCCCCAGCTGGAGGGCCACAAGCCCGGACGCAAGGCCGGTGCGCTGGTCGTGCTCGTCGACGGCAAGCTGGTGCTCTACGTCGAGCGCGGCGGAAAGACGCTGCTGTCGTTCACCGACGACGAGGCCAGCGTCGCCCCGGCCGCAGACGCCCTTGCGCTCGCCGTACGAGACGGGGCCCTGGGCAAGCTGCTCGTGGAGAAGGCCGACGGCGAGTCGGCGCTGACCTCCGCCCTGGGCCTGGCTCTGGAGAACGCCGGCTTCCGGCCGACCCCGAGGGGGCTGCGGCTCCGTGCCTGAGGGCGACAGCGTCTTCAAGGCCGCCCGGCGGCTGCGCGAGCAGCTCGTGGGCCGGCCGGTCGTCCGCTCGGACTTCCGGGTCCCGCAGCACGCCACCGCGAACCTGTCCGGGCGGACCGTCACGGCCTTCGACAGCGTCGGCAAGCACATGCTGACCCGCTTCACCGGCGGGCTCACCCTGCACACGCACTTCGAGATGGACGGCGCCTGGCAGGTCGTGGGCCCGGGCAAGCAGCTCCCCCACACCTTCGACGAGGAGGTCCGACTGGTCCTGGTGACCGACGGCCCGACGGCCTACGCCC
>JAYTHS010000227.1:0-1330 GCA_043732345.1 Frankiales bacterium
GGACGATTTGGGCCGCACCGCCACCGTGGCGGCGTCCACGAGGAGGCACACATCATGGGATTCGCCGACGCTGTCAAGTCCGGGTTCAGCCAGTACGCCGGATTCTCGGGGCGCGCCCGACGCTCCGAGTACTGGTACTTCGTCCTGGCCTACATCGCTTCCTTGATCGTCGCCAGTATTCTCGGCGGGGTGATCGGCATTGCTTCGGTGCTCGTGCCGATCGTCCTCCTGGCCTTCATCGTGCCCTCCCTCGCCCTCAACACCCGGCGCCTGCACGACACCGGCCGGTCGGGCTGGTGGCAGCTCATCTCCATCGTGGCGATCTTCTTCTACGTGGAGGACAGCCACGGCGACAACCAGTACGGCCCGTCTCCGAAGGCGGTCGCCGGGGTGAATGCACCGGTGGTCGGTTGACCCGGCGCGTCGTCCTCGACGTCCATCGCGAGCACCAGGACCGGTGGCCGTTGTGTGTCACGGGTTCGACACGACGCTGGCGGCTGTCGGGCCGGCCCACCGCCGTCGACCTCCCGTGTGATCCCGACCTCCTCCCCACGGCCCTGCTTCGGGCCTGCGCCCGGGTGCAGGCCCGCGCGCCGGTGGGCGGGTAGCCGGGTTAGAGGCGCCGCTGGGGCGGCCGGCAGCACGGACACCAGCCGCGCCCACGGCCGCGGCGCAGCCATCGACGCCCGCACCCCGTCGTGCCAGGGTGAGCCATGACTGAGCCCCGCGACCGCGTCGCCGCGTTGTTCGACCGCGTGGCGGACACCTACGACGCGGTGGGCGTGGACGGGTTCACCCCCCTCGCGGCCGGCTTGGTGCGCGAGCTCGCGCCCGCACCCGGCGAGCGCGCACTCGACATCGGGTGCGGCCGCGGGGCGGCAACGTTCCCGCTGGCCCACGGCGTCGGTCCGGGCGGCCGCGTGCTCGGCATCGACCTCGCTCCTCGCATGGTTGCCGCCACCGCGGCGGACGCCGCACACCTGCCCCAGGTGGAGCTCCAGGTGGCCGACGCCCGCTCCCCCGAGCTGCCACTGGCCTCGTTCGACGTGGTCGCGTCGTCCTTGGTGCTGTTCTTCCTGTCGGAGCCGCTGGAGGCCCTGCGCGCGTGGACGGCGCTGCTGAAGCCCGGCGGACGGCTCGGGATCGCGACGTTCGGGTCGGCGGGGTCCCTGCTGGAGGAGGTCGACCAGCTCTTCGTGCCGCACCTGCCGCCGGCGATGCTCGACGCCCGTACCTCCGGCCGGCGGGGGCCGTTCACGTCCGACGAGGGTGTCGAGGAGCTGTTCACCGCCGCCGGGTTGCTGGACGTCCGCACCGTGCACCTGGCGCT
>JAYTHS010000228.1:0-1329 GCA_043732345.1 Frankiales bacterium
ATGCCCTGCTGAGCCGTGCGAGGCGGTTCGAACGGCGGTCGCAGACGGTTCCCCGGCGGTCGGCTCCCCGGGTGGCAGACTCCCGGGCCAGGGGGCGACAGTGCGGGTGCTCTTCAGCTCGACCTGGGGACATGGCCACGTCTTCCCCATGGTCCCGCTCGCGCGGGCGTGCCTGGCGGCCGGCCACGAAGTGCTATGGGTGACCAACGAGCCGGCCTGCCGACTCGTGGCGGAGGCGGGCGTCCCGGTCACCGCCGCCGGGCTGGACACGCAGGGGGTGCGGGAGGTCGAGGTCCGCAACCGGGCTCACCTGCAGGGCCTAGCGCCGCAGGACTGGGCGGCCTTCGCGTTCCCCACCATGTTCGGAGCGTGGGCCACCCCGGGCATGGCCACCGACCTGCTCGCTACCGGGCGTACCTGGCGCCCTGACCTGCTCGTGCACGAGGCCGCGGAGCTGGCCTCCCCGCTGGTCGGCGCCGTCCTCGGCGTGCCCAGCCTGACCCACTCCTTCGGCGGCGCCGTGCCCCCCGCCTTCGTGGCCGAGGCCGGCGAGCGGCTCGCCCCCCTGTGGGCCGAGCACGGCTTGGTGGTCCCTCCGTACGCCGGGACGTTTGGTGCGCCGTACCTCGACATCTGCCCGCCATCGGTCCAGCCGGTCGACCTGAGCCACATCCCGGTCCGGCAGCCGCTGCGTCCCGTCCCGTGGTCCGGGCCGCCACCGCTCGAGCTGCCGTCGTACCTTCGAGGTGGCGACGTGCCACTGGTCTACCTGACGCTGGGGACGGTGAACCACCAGGCCGCCGTCTTGCGACCGGCGGTCGAGGCGCTGGCGTCGCTCCCGGTCCGGGTCCTGGTCACCCTCGGCCCCGACGGTACGGCGGACGCGCTCGGGTCGCAGCCGTCGAACGTCACGGTCCAGCAGTGGGTGTCCCAGGCCCAGGTCCTCAAGCACTGCGACGTCGTCGTCTCGCACGCCGGGTCGGGGACGATACTCGGCGCCCTATCGGCCGGGCTCCCGCAGCTGTGCCTGCCCCAGGCCGCCGACCAGTTCCGCAACGCGGGGGCGGCCGTCCGGCGAGGGGCCGGTCTGGTGCTGACTGCCGAGCAGGCAAGCGGACGGGCCATCGCGGAGGCGGTCTTGATCCTGCTGCGGCAGCCGTCGTTGCGCACCGCCGCCCGGGAGGTGGCGACCGAGGCCGCCGCCCTGCCCGGACCAGAGCAGGTCAGCGCCCTGCTGGCGACCCTGGTCTGACGGAGCCGGCCCTCGCTCCAGCCGGGGGTCTGATCAACCGGCGATGCGGACCGCTCCGGCGTACTGCTGCTGATAGT
>JAYTHS010000229.1:0-4735 GCA_043732345.1 Frankiales bacterium
CCAGTTCGACGTGCGTCCTGGGCGGCCCTTCGTTGCCCGTGAGAGGACGACCGTGATCGACGAGAGCCGGCCGCCGCTGGGGCCGAGACTGCGCTCGGCCTCAGCGGGTGCTGTCAGGCCAGGCCCGCCAGGAGGCGCTTCATCGTGGCGATCTCGGCGGTCTGCGAGGCGATGATGCTGCCGGCCAGCTTCCTCGCGTCGGCGCTCTGGCCGCTGGTCATCTGGGTCCGGGCCATCTCGACCGCACCGTTGTGGTGCTCGGTCATGTCCGTCAGCCACCTCTTGGCGAAGTCGGTGCCGCTGTCCTTGTCGAGGGCCGACATCTGGTTGGCGTCCATCATCCCGGTCCCGCCATCCATGCTGCTGCCCATGCTGTGGCCGTCCATGCTGCCGCGGCCCATGGTCTCGGCGGCTGGGATCTGCTCGCCCCAGCCGGTGAGCCAGCCGCCCATCGCGTGGATCTCCGGTGCCTGCGCGTCCTTGATCTGCTGCGCGAGGGCCTTCACCCCGGGGGTCGTGTCGCGGGTCAGGGCCATGTCGGCCATCTCGACCGCCTGGCTATGGTGCGGAAGCATGCCCTTGACGAACGTGACGTCCCGGGCGTTGTGCGGACCGCTGCCGGGCGGGCCGTAGGACCCGGACGCCTGGGGGGCTGGGGCGCTGCTGGTCGACATCTCGCCGTCGGCGGTCGACGACGTGTGGCTCTGACTGCCGCACCCGGCGAGGATCAGGGCCGCGAGAGCGGCCCCGACGACGGCGGTGGCGGGCTGGTGGGTGAGAAAGCGGTGGTTCACGGTGTCTCCGGTCTGGTGGGCCGGGCGCGGACGCGCCTCAGCGGGGTGTCGTTCGGGCGGGCTGGGGTCGCTGCGGGCAGCGACCGCTCACGTCCGGGACACGCACAACCCAGCGACCAGGTCCGGTGGTCGACACAGTGGGAGGGCCCGCGGACGAGCGATGAGCTGTGATGGGTCGCGACGCCCGGAGCGCTTGCCCGCCGGCCGCCACCGGCGAACGACGAGCAGCAGGACCCCGGCAAGGACCGCGATGCACAAGCCGGCCATGTCCGTCCCGTCCTGCCCGTCGAGACCGTGGACCTGTGTGCTGGCAACGTGGTCGCTGCTGACGGGGTCGGCTGTGGGCGCGGTCATGTCCATCTCTGACATGCCGTGGTCGACCACATGGACCACCCCGGGCGGTGCGGTGGAAGCCCTCACCATGCCAGCGTGGTCACTGGCAAGGCCGTGCATCCCGAGCAGTCCAGCGACAAGGCCCAGCACCAGCCACAGCCGATGCCCGGCAGGTGCGCGCGGCCGACCGAGCGCGCGGCCATCGGTCACAGTGGGCCGTCCGGCACGGCCGGGGTGCGGGGGCGACTGCGGCATCTGTTGCGCCAGGCGCCGCGGGCCTCGCGCAGGACGAACGCGAGGCGACCGGCCGCGCCAGTCCCGCAACCTGGCACCAGGTCATCGAGCTCGCAGACCGGAGCCGGACGTGATCTGTGACCCTGGGTGTCGGCTGCGGCGACCCCCGGGCTGTGCTCGGCCATCGCGGTCATGTCACCACGCTCGGCGTCAGGCACGCTCACGGCGGCACGACCGGGTAGGTCGTCTCGTGCGTGGCTGTCCATCCCGATCCTCCAACGTGTGGCATACCCGCTGAGGGTATGTAAGCAGGACTTACGCTACAAATACGGCCCGGCTCGGTGGACGTGGAACCCACCTGCAGAGGTGCCGCGTCGTGGTGCAGGAGGGGCAGCTCGCAGTAGCTGCCCAGGGAGGGGACGGAGCCGCTGTCCGCTCGTGCACCGACCGGACGTCAACAGACCGGCACCGTGCCGGGGGTCCAGTGAGGACGGCTTGCCCCGCGTCTGCGGGGGCGGGACGTCAGCTCAGTCTGTCGGCTGAAGGTGTCGCCAGAGGGCGGCGACATGGGTGGCGTCCGTGCCGCAGCAGCCGCCGAGGGTGGTGACCGTGGGAACTGCCGCCAGCAGTTGCGCGGTGGTGGTGCAGAGCAGGTCACGGTCGCCCTCGTCGAGGACCTCCGTGACGTCCAGCTCGGCATGTGTCGAGGTCGAGGAGTTGGGTCGCAAGACCCGGATCCGCTGCTGCCAGGCCCCACCGTCGAGGGCCGGCAGCAGGTGCGTCGGGTGAGCGCAGTTGACCCCGAACCACGCTGGGGCAGCCTCGGCGCAGGTCCGCTCGATGGCCACCCCGAGGGGCGTTCCGTCGGGCAGCCGTCCGTCGGTCTCGACGGTGAAGGAGATCCCTACCTCCAGGCCGCACGCGTCCGCTGCCCGCACGACGCCGATCGCCTCGGCGGGCTCGCTGAGGGTCATGGCGTGAACGACGTCCACCCCTGCCTCGGCGAAGGAGGTCACTTGTGCGCTGTGGTAGTCGGCTGCCTCGTCGGCGGTGGCGCCGGCCGCGACGTAGCCGTCCCCCCGGGGACCGATGACACCAGACACCCGCACTCGCTCGCGGTCCCCGCCCACCCGGCGGACCAGCTCCACGGCCGCCCGGTTGACCCGGTCCAGGCGGACCCGGTCGTAGCCGAGCTTCGCGGCCCAGTCCGGGTTGGCCCGCCAGGTCGGCGTCTCCAGGACGAGCCCGGCACCGTGGTCGTCCGCGATGTCGGCATAGGTCCGGTAGTAGTCGAGGAGCATGCCGGTACCGGCCTCGCTGTCCACCAGCGGGAAGGCGGCAAACTCGGGGAGGTCCATCCCGCGGTGGAACATCAGGTCGGTCTCGAGACCTCCGTCGGTGACCCACTCGAGCATGGCTCGTCTCCTCGCAACGACGCGGGTCCCTGGCGACGATCACGCTAGCGAGGAACGCATCAGCAAGGAAGGGGATACCTCTGTCAGGGCTGGGCCTTGAGCAGTTCGAGTGCGGCGGCCTTGCCGCTGCTGCCGGCGATCCCGCCGACGGGGGCGGTGGAGGCGCCGCAGGTATAGAGCCTGCGCACCCCTGGGACGGTGTGCCCGGCCAGGCGCCGGGTGGGCCGTAGGAACGCGAGTTGGTCCAGGCTGATGTCCAGGTGCATCGGGTGGGCCCCGGGCCAGCGCAGCTCCTTGGCCATGAATGTCGGGGTCCTGATGTGCCGGGCGGTGATGCTGGCCGTGAATCCGGGGGCGTGCGCCTCGACCTGGGCCACCATCGCGTCGGCGAACGCCTCCTGCTGGTCCTGCCAGCCCCCCTGGACGTCGTAGGGCGCGCTCGGGCACGCCAGGTAGACGGTGTGCTGCCCGGTGGGGGCGAGGCTGTCGTCGTAGACCGACGGCGTGAAGCAGTACGTCGGGACGGGGTCGGGCAGCTGCCGGCCCTCGGCGGACAGGAACCCGCGACGCAGCTCCTCCAGGGTGTCCACGTGCGACTGCAGACCGTTCCAGTCGCCCTCCCGCGCACCGGGGTACGGGGGGAGCCGGTCGGTCGCGACGTGCACGAGCATCTGCACGGCGTTGCCGCGGTGCGCGGCCTGCAGCTCGACGCCGTCACGACCCGCGAGCGGGGGGTCGAGCAACCGGAGCAGCGCGGTCTGCACGTCGACCGCGGTCACGACGGCGGAGGCCTCGATGCGCTCGCCACCCTGGAGCACGACGGCGGTGGCCGTCCCGCCGCGGGCGTCGATGCGCTCAACGACGGCGTCGGTGCGGACCTCTCCGCCCCAGCCCTGCATGCGGTGGATGAGCGCGGTGGTGAGTGACTGCGAGCCGCCGCGGGGGTGCCACTGCCCGAACAGGTGGTAGGCCGCCTGCCAGAACACGTAGACTGAGCCACCGGGTGCGTGCGGCCCCGCGGAGGAGTGGCTGGCGAACGACGCGACCGGGGCGCGGGTGAGATCGCTGGGCAGCGCGGTCTGCAGCAGGGAGCCGTACGGCGCGACGAGGTCGTGGGCCAGGGCGACCGGGCCACCGGCGCGGGCCAGGCCCTGCAGCAGCGGCCCGATCTTGTGGGCAGCGGCTTGCAGCACGCCCCCCGGCGTCGACCCGCTCTCCAGGCCGGTGACGGCCGTCTTGACCAGCGGGATCGCCCGCCGCATGAACGCCCGGTAGGCCTGCGCGTCGGCCCGGCTGTGCTCGGCGATGGACTCCACCGTCTGGTCCAGGTCTCGGTGGAAACGCACGATCCGGCCGTCCCGGAAAAAGCCCACCGCGAACGGGTCCATGGGCAGGTAGTCCAGGCCCGCACCGGCCAGGTCCAGCTCGGCCGGGATCCGCGTCATGTTGATGATGTTGTGCGCGGCGGCGTGGGTGTTGAACAGGTGCCCCGGGATGGTCTCGTCCGTCCGCGAGCCGCCACCCGGCTTGTCGGCAGCCTCCAGAACCAGGACCGGCTTGCCCGCCCTGGCGAGGTAGCAGGCCGCGACCAGCCCATTGTGGCCGCCACCCACGACCACCACGGGTGCTGTGGTCACGGCACTAGCCCCGCAGCTCCTTCTTCAGGATCTTGCCGGTGGGGCCCTTCGGGAGCTCGGCAACGATCCGCACCTCGCGCGGGTACTTGTAGGCCGCCAGCCGCTCCTTGCACCACGCGATGAGCTCCTCGGGGGTGACGTCGGCCCCGGCCTGCTGGCTGACGACCGCCACGACCTCCTCGCCCAGCTTGTCGTCGGGGCGCCCGATGACCGCGGCCTCGGCAACGGCCGGGTGGGCGTAGAGCACCTCCTCGATCTCCCGGGGGTAGACGTTGTAGCCGCCCCTAATCACGAGGTCTTTCTTGCGGTCCACGATGAAGTA
>JAYTHS010000230.1:0-14500 GCA_043732345.1 Frankiales bacterium
GGGGGCCAGGCCACCGCTGACCGTCACGCGGACCGTCGTGCCCATGATCTGCACCGGCTCGGCGACGACGGCGCGTAGCCGCTCGACCGTTGCACTGGCCACGTCGAGGTCACCCTCGAGCACGGCCACGAACTCATCGCCCCCGACGCGCGCCAACAGGTCACCGGCGCGCGCAGCGCACCGCGCATGTGCTCGGCGGGCCGGGCCAGCACCGCGTCCCCCGCGGTGTGACCGTGCGCGTCGTTGACCGGCTTGAACCCGTCGAGGTCCAGGTAGGCCACGACCTTGGTGGGGCTGCCTGCGAGCCGCTCGAGCAGGTGCGTGCGGTTGGGCAGCCCCGTCAACGGGTCGCGAGGCGCCTCGTCCAGCAGCTCGGCCTCGCGCTGCCGGCGGTCCGTCACGTCCGTGACGTGCACGGGGACCTTGTCCCCGGTCCCATCAACCCCGTGCAGCGGGGTGTACACGACCTCGGCCAACATCACGGCCCCGTCCGGCCGGACGTAGCGCTTGAGCCGTACCTGGACCGCGCCGGCCGCGATGCGTGCGAGCGTGGGCAGGTCGTCGACCAGGTCGTCCGAGTGGGTGAGGTCGAGGTAGGTCAGGTCTGCGAGCTCCTGCGCCGTGAGTCCCATGAGGCGGGAGTACGCCGGGTTGACGTCGCCCAGCAGCCCCGCACGGTGGTCGTCGAGCGCCATGACGGCGACCCCGAGGGCGAGTGGTCGAACGACGCCCGCAGCACCTCGGTGAGGCGCCGCAGGTCGCTGTCGCGCCGTCGCAGGCTCAACAGGGTCGTCACCTGGTGGGCGAGGGTCGTGAGGGTCTGCATCTGCAGCAGCGTTAAGGGTCGCGGCCGGGAGTCGATGACGCACAGCGTGCCGACCGCCACCCTCTCGTCGTCCATGACGGGGACGCCGGCGTAGGCCCAGACGACCAGTCGTCCGACGGTTGTCGGGTGGGTGCGCAGGACCTCGTCGCTGAGCTGGTCGCTGACGATCAGGGCGACCCCTGAGTCGATGGGCACCTCGCACAGCGCCTCAGCCCGGAGGATTGACCGGACGTCTGCACCCACGACCACCCGCAGCACGTGCCGCTCGGCCCCGAGGAACCCGACGGCGGCGACGGGCGTGCCGCAGACGGCCGCCTGGACCAGCTCCAGAAAGTCGGAGTCGACACCCTCGTTCACCAGCGCCAGCCGCTCGAGCGACACAAGCCGGGCACGCTCCCGCTCGGGATTCACCGCACCCTTCCCCGACGGCGACGGAGTGTGACGTGGGGATGCTCCGGCCTGGTCGGCGAGAGTGTCCACACCTGCCCATCGGCACCCCGCCGCCGCAGGCGAGCCCCGGGAGCCTGCCGTGATGTTCGACGACCTCGACGTCGCGCGCGCCCCCCGCGAGCTCGTCGCCCTCGGGGGCGTGCTCGACCCGCCCACCCTGCGGGCGGCCTACCGCAACGGCGTGTTCCCGTGGCCGCCGTCGCCGGCCGACGCCGCCCAGCACGACCGGACGGTCCGTCGGCTGGCCCGCCGGGGCGCCGTACCGCTGCTGCCCGGGACGCCGGACGGACACCTCGTGCCGTGGGTCAGCCCAGACCCCCGCGCCGTCGTGCTGCCCGGGCGCCTGCACGTGCCCAAGACGGTCCGGCAGCTGCTGCAACGGACCGGCTGGCAGACGTCGGTCGACGAGGACTTCCCCGCCGTGGTGGCCGCGTGCGCGCACGGTCGGGACACGTGGATCACCGGGGCGATGGCCGCGGGCTACACCGCCCTGCACCGCGACGGGGGTGCCCACAGCCTGGAGGTGTGGGACGGCGAGGAGCTCGTCGCAGGCCTGTACGGCGTGCTGTCGGGCGGGGTCTTCAGCGGTGAGTCGATGTTCCACCGCCGCTCAGGTGCCTCGAAGGTCGCCGTGGTGGCGCTGTGCGCCCGCCTGGTCGAGGCCGGCGTGACGGTCCTGGACACCCAGCAGGAGTCCGAGCACCTGCAGGCGATGGGGCAGGTGCTGGTGCACCGCCAGGAGTACGTCGAGGCCGTGCGGGCCCTGCGTGACCTGCCGACGCGCCTGGTCCCCGGCCGCCGTCCGGTGCTGGGGCTCTAGGTCCGCCAGACCAGGACGAGCCCGCGGTCGTCGCTGCTGCCCTCGGCGACCCGGTCAACGAGGAGCGCGGCCCCGCCGGAGAAGCCGCGGGTGACGAGGCGATCGGCCTCCCCCAGCAGCTTGTCGATGCCGACCGACAGGTCCCGACCGGGGATCTCGACGAGACCGTCGGTGTAGAGGATGAGGGCGTCCCCGCGGCGCAGGACGCCCTTGCTGGGCAGGTAGGTCACCTCCGGGAGCAGACCCAGGGCCGGCCCGCTGGCCTCCAGCAGGCGCCACCGGCCGCTGCCGGCGTCCAGGTGCGCGACCGGGGGGTGGCCCGCCGAGGTGACGACGAAGCTGCCGTCTGCGGTGTCCAGGTCCAGGTGGACGGCGGTGGCGAAGCCCTCCTCCCAGTCCTGCCGGACCAGGTAGGAGTTCGCCCTGGGCAGGAACTGCTCCGACGTGCTTGCGCCGAGCAGCCCCCCCATCGCCCCCGACAGCAGCAGCGCCCGCGTGCCGGCCTCGACGCCCTTGCCCGAGACGTCGACGAGCGCCACCTCGATGCGGGTGCCGGTGCGGGCCGAGACGATGAAGTCGCCGGCGAACGGTCCGCCGCCCGCAGGCTTGACGAGCGGCTCGGCGAGGTAGCCCGGCGGCAGCACGGGTAGGTCGCCCTGCTGCCGCAGCCGCTCGCGCAGCTCGACGAGGACCGTGTCGCCCGACAGGCCGCCCAGTCCGGTCTCCTCGCGCGAGCGGGCGAACTCGTAGGCCACCAGCCCGGTGGCGACGATGACGACGAGCGCCCCGACGCGGACGGTCGACAGGCCCAGGTCCAGCACGTCGAAGACCAGGCAGGCGACCACGACGGCGCTGACCCGAGCCAGGCCCTTGCGGGTCAGGAGCAGCCCACCGACCAGCAGCGGGAGCGCAAGCGTGCCCGGAGGGAACGCCGACAGGCTGAGGTGAACCCCACCGGCGGTCAGCATGAGCGCCAGCGCCATCAGCGCCAGGGTCGCCACCGGCTCCGGCGGGGGCTGGCGGCGCAGCCGCGTGACGGCCTGCGGCAGGGCGCCGCCGAGTCGCCTCACCGCGGTCAGCATGGGCGCCAAACTACGGGCGACGGTGGTCCGGGACGGGGCGGTCCGTCAGGCCGCGGGCTCGGGCTGGCAGTGGGGGCACCAGAACAGGTTGCGCGCCGCCATCGACTGGGTCCGGACCTCTGCCCCGCACCGGCGGCACGGCAGCCCGGCCCGCCGGTAGACGTAGTGCGCGTCGTACCGCCCGGCCCTGCCGCTTTTCTTGGCTCGGTCCTCGGGGGCCGTCGTGACGATGCGGCCGGCGCGGACCCCGGCGGTCATGAGGGTGCGGGTGTCGCCCCACAGGGCGTCCCAGGTCGGCTTGCGGACGTCGTGGCCGACGGTGAACGGGCTCAGGCCGGCCCGGAAGAGCACCTCCGCGCGGTAGACGTTGCCGATGCCGGCCAGCACCGACTGGTCCATGAGGAGCTGGCCGACCGGGGCCTTGCTGCGCGACAGCCGCGTCCAGGCCCGCTCGGGGTCGGCGTCCTTGCGCAGCGGGTCGGGGCCGAGCCGGGCCAGGACGGCGTCGCGCTCGTGGGGGGCATAGACCTCGCAGGCCGTCGGGCCGCGCAGGTCGATCCACGCCCGGTCAGCGGTCATCCGCAGCCGCAGCGCGCCCTTGACCTCCGGGGGCTCCCCGAAGCCGGTGACGAACGTGCCGTACAGCCCGAGGTGCACGTGCAGCAGCACGTCGCCCTCAAAGGAGTAGAACAAGTGCTTGCCGTAGGGGTCGATGCGCTCGCAGACGCGGCCGGTGAGCATCTCGGCGCCGGTGACGAACCGCCCCTGCGGGCTGGCCATCGACACGGCCTGGCCGACGAGCAGCGGCTTGTGGTCGCGGGCGAGGCGATGGATGGTGTGGCCCTCGGGCACGGCTCTCCTGGAGGTCTCGGTGACGGGCAAGTCTGGCGGCTCCCGCCGCCCGCCGCACGACCTGGAGCACCTGCTCGGGGGCGGGGGCTCCCGGACCGGTGAGGCCGGGGCGACCCGGGCCCGGGAGGTCAGCCGGCCGACCGCCGCCGACCTCGCCCGGGCCGAGCGCGAGGTGGTGCTGAAGCGGGCCTACCGGCCGCCTGCCTCGTAGTCGCTGACCATCTCGATCCGCCGGACGTGCCGCGGGTCACCGCTGAAGGGCGTCTCCAGGAACGTCCGCACCAGGTCCAGGGCGGTCGCCTCGTCGTGCATCCGCGCCCCGATGCTGACCAGGTTGGCGTCATTGTGCTGCCTAGCCAGCTGGGCGGTCTCGGTGCTCCAGGCCAGGGCACAGCGGGCCCCCCGGACCTTGTTGGCGGCCATCTGCTCGCCGTTGCCCGACCCGCCGATGACCACGCCCAGGCTGCCCGGGTCCGCGGCGACGCCCTCCGCAGCCGCCAGGCAGTACGGCGGGTAGTCGTCGGTCGCGACGAACTCCTTCGGCCCGTGGTCGACCGGCTCGTGCCCGGCGTGCAGGAGGTGGGCCCTCAGCGCCTCCTTGAGCTCGAAGCCGGCGTGGTCGGAACCGAGGTGGACGCGCATGCGCTGAGTTTGCCAGGCTCTCCCGGTGCGGGTCCTGGGCATCGACGGCTGCCCGGGCGGCTGGGTCGGCGCCCTTGTCGACAGCTCCTCGCTCACCTGGTATGCCGGGTCGCTCGCGTCCCTGCTGGAGCTCGACGCCGACATGGTGGCCCTCGACATCCCGCTCGGGATGCCCGCAGGCGGGGAGCGCCGGCCCTGCGACCTCGCCGCGGTCGCCCGGCTGGGGTCGCAGCGGTCCTCGGTCTTCCCCTGCCCGCCGCGGGCGGTCCTGCGGGCCCGGTCGCACGCCGAGGCCAGCGAGCTTTCGCGGGGTGCCGGCTCGGTCGGGGTGTCGATCCAGACGTGGAACATCGTCCCGAAGATCCGCGAGGCCGACGGCCTGCGTGACCCGCGGCTGCTCGAGGTGCATCCCGAGCTCTCCTTCCGGGCGCTCGCGGGCGTCCCCGCACTGCCCGGGAAAAAGTCCCCCGCCGGGCGGGCGGCCCGGCTCACCCTGCTGCAGAGCTGGCTGCCGGCTGCCGACGTACCCACGCCCCGGCCGGGACGGGCGGCGCCGGACGACTGCCTGGACGCGCTGGTGTGCGCCTGGAGCGGGCAGCGGTGGCTGCGCGGGCAGGCCGAGGTGCTCGGCGGTGACCTCGACGGGACCGGGCAGGTCATGCGCATCGTGGTGTAGCCCGCCTGCGAGGACATCTCCACACTCCCGCATGGCTGATGCCCCGTACTTTGATCATGGTCCGGCGCCTGACCATGATCAAAGTGGGGACGCAACGGGCGGGCAGGTGGCTGCGGTGGCACACGAGGCACACCCCGTACGGCGGGGCTGCGCCAGGAGGGCTAGAGCTGCAGGGACGTGACCTCGAGGCCGAACGCGTCGAGCTCGCGGCCGTTGTCGCTCTGCTTGTCGCCACCGAAGGGTGCCGGCGGGTTGAAACGCCCGCCGTTGACGTCAACCATGCCGGTGCGCAGGCGGCGGGCAACCGCGACCGCGTGCTCCTGGTCACCGCCGAAGACCCCACCCGCCAGGCCGTACGGCGTGCCGTTGGCGATCGCGACGGCCTCGTCGGCGTCGGCGTAGGTCAGCACGGCCAGCACCGGAACGCAGTGAGAGGATCCACGGGCGGGAGGTCAGGTCAGTCGAAGACCGGGCCCTCGGTGCGTGTCCGCTTGAGCTCGAAGAAGTGCGGGAACCCGGCCAGCAGGCGCGCGCCGTCCCAGACCTTGCCCGCTTCCTCCCCGCGGTAGATGCGGCTCATGACCGGTCCGAAGAACGCGACGCCGTCGACGTGGATGACCGGGGTGCCGACGTCCATGCCGACCGGGTCCATCCCGCGGTGGTGCTCGGCGCGCAGGGCCACGTCGCACGACGGGTCGTCGGCCGCCGCGGCCAGCTCCGCGGGCAGGCCCGCCTCGGCGAGGGCGTCCTCGATGAGGCCGGGCGTCCCGATCTCGACCTCGCCGGCGTGGATGCGGTCACCCAGGGCGGTGTAGAGCGGCAGCAGATCCTCGGTGTGCGCCCGCGCGGCGATGCAGACCCGCACCGGGCCCCACGCCTTGCCCATCATCTCGACGTACTCCTCGGGAAGGTCCTTGCCCTCGTTGAGCACCGCGAGGCTCATGACGTTCCAGGTGACGGTGACGTCCCGGACCTTCTGGACCTCCAGCACCCAACGGGAGGTGACCCAAGCCCAGGGGCACAGCGGGTCGAACCAGAAGTCCACGGCGGTCGTCATGCGGCGATAGTACCCATCGCATTTGCACGCGCAACCAGTACGGGCCGGGCGAGATCTCTGAAACACTGCCCGTACCGAAGCAGCGCAAAGAGCGAATCGCAGACCGAAGGACACCACCGCTGTGACATCAACGTCGACGAGTGAGAACAACCTGCACCGCGACGAGGCCGTCGAGCGCTCCCGCCTGCTGACCGTTGCGTCGTACGACGTGGAGCTGGACCTGACGGACGGGGCCGGGGAGAAGCCGGGCGAGACTTTGTTCCGGTCGCGCAGCGTCGTGTGGTTCACCTGCAGCGACCCCGGTGCCTCGACCTACCTGGACCTCACCGCGCCGGCGCTTCTGTCGGCGACGCTGAACGGCGTGCCCGTCACCGACTTCGACGGCAACCGCCTGCAGTTGCCGGACCTGGCTGCGGACAACGAGCTCGTCGTGGAGGCCGACTGCGCCTACATGCGGACCGGAGAGGGGCTGCACCGCTTCGTCGACCCGGTGGACGGCGGCGTCTACCTCCACAGCCAGTTCGAGACCTTCGACGCGCACCGCATGTTCGGCTGCTTCGACCAGCCCGACCTCAAGGCCGTCTTCCGCTTCACCGTCCGGGCCCCCCGCGACTGGACCGTCGTGAGCAACGCCGTCGTGACCGACCGGCCGGTAGCTGGCGAGCCCGGGACGTGGCGGTTCGCCGAGACCGCCCGCATGTCGACATACATCACCGCGCTGGTCGCCGGGCCTTACCACTCGGTGCACGACGAGCACGACGGCATCCCGCTGGGCATCTACTGCCGCGCCTCGCTGGCCGAGCACCTCAAGCCCGAGGACCTGTTCACCGTCACCAAGCAGGGCTTCGATTACTACCACCGGGTCTTCGACTACCGGTACCCTTTCGGCAAGTACGACCAGCTCTTCGTCCCGGAGTTCAACGCCGGGGCGATGGAGAACGCCGGGGCCGTGACGTTCCTCGAGGACTACGTCTTCCGCTCCAAGGTCACCGACGCCGCCTACGAGCGGCGCGCCGAGACCGTGCTGCACGAGATGGCCCACATGTGGTTCGGCGACCTCGTGACGATGCGCTGGTGGGACGACCTGTGGCTCAACGAGTCCTTCGCGACCTACATGTCGGTGCTGTGCATGGTGGAGGCGACCCGCTACACCCGCGGCTGGACGACCTTTGCCGACACCGAGAAAACCTGGGCCTACCGGCAGGACCAGCTGCCCTCGACCCACCCGATCGCCGCCGACATCGCCGACATCGAGGCGGTCAAGGTCAACTTCGACGGGATCACCTACGCCAAGGGCGCTTCTGTGCTCAAGCAGCTCGTCGCCTGGGTCGGCCAGGACGCCTTCATGGCCGGGCTGCGCAACTACTTCGTGAAGCACGAGTACAGCAACACCGTGTTGTCCGACCTGCTCACCGAGCTCACCGCCGCGAGCGGGCGCGACCTGTCGGGCTTCTCTGCCGAGTGGCTCGAGACAGCGGGCTGCAACACGCTGCGGGCCTCCTTCGAGACCGGTGCGGACGGCGCGTTCACGAGCTTCGCCCTCACCCAGGAGGCTCCAGTCGAGCACCCGACGCTCCGGTCGCACCGGGTTGCCGTCGGGCTCTACTCCCTGGTCGACGGCCAGCTGGTCCGCACCCACCGCGAGGAGCTCGACGTCGTCGGGGCCAAGACCGACGTCCCGGCGCTGATCGGCATCGTGCAGCCAGACCTGGTGCTGGTCAACGACGACGACCTCACCTTCGCCAAGATCCGGCTGGACGAGCGGTCGCTCGCGACGCTCGTCCAGCACGTCGGCGACTTCGCCGAGTCGCTCCCCCGCGCGCTGTGCTGGGCCGCGGCCTGGGACATGACCCGCGACGCGGAGATGCCCGCCCGTGACTACGTCTCACTGGTGCAGCACGGCATCGGCGGCGAGGGAGACATTGGCGTCCTGCAGTCGCTGATCCGCCAGGCCACCTCGGCGGTCCGGCTCTACGCCGACCCCGCGTGGGCACCGACCGGCCGCGAGGCCCTCGCGTCCGCGGCGCACGACGCGGTCCTGTCCGCCGAGCCGGGCAGCGACCTGCAGCTGGCCTGGGCCCGCGCGCTGTGCTCCCTGGCCACGTCGGCGGAGCACACTGCCTTGCTGGCAGGCCTTCTCGACGGCAGCCGGACTCCCGAGGGCCTCGCGGTTGACGCCGACCTGCGCTGGTCGGTGCTCGATCGGCTCGTCGTCGTCGGTGCCGCCGGGCCCGACGCCATCGAGGCTGAGCTCACCCTCGACCCGACGGCAGCAGGCCAGCGCAACGCCGCTGCCTGCCGTGCCGCGCTGCCGACGGCCGAGGCGAAGGCGAAGGCCTGGAGCCTGGCCGTGGAGTCCGACGACCTGCCCAACGCGACGCTGGCCGCCGTCATCAGCGGCTTCGGGAACGTCCTCCAGCCGACGCTGCTCGAGGCGTGGGTCGAGCCGTACTTCGCCAGCATCAGCGACGTCTGGGCGACCCGACCGGGCGAGATGGCGCAAAACCTCGTACAGGGCCTCTACCCGTCGCTGCTGGTGAGCCGGGCCGTCGTGGAGCGCACGGACGCTTTCCTGGCCGACAACCCCCAGACACCCCCGGCCCTGTCTCGTCTGCTACTCGAGGCCCGCGACGGGGTGGTCCGGGCGCTGCGGGCCCGGGAGCGGGACGCCGCCGCAGGCTGAGCCGGAACGGCACCGGGCGGGTGCGGTCGGCTAGTGGTGGGTCGTCGCGACGCCGGAGCCGGGAGGCTCGACGGGCGGAGCCAGGGCCGGCCGCCGGCCGGCCGCGTCGGCGACTTGGCGCAGCGCATCGATGACGCCACCGGTGAGGTCACCCCCGCCGAAAGCGGTCGTCATGGACAGGACGGCCAGCGCGGCGACCCGGTCCGGGACGCGACGGCGCACGACCGGTCCGGTGACCACCTCGACCCGACGCTGGCCCGGGGCCACGACGAGCAGGACGGCGGAGGACGCCCGCGGTCCAAGAGCGGCGTGCAGGCGCTCGGCCGCGGAGCGGAACTCGGAGGTGTCGGGCAGGTCGAGGTCGCCGACCAGGACGCTGACGTCGAGACCGTTCTCGCTGCGGCACAGCGAGACAGCGTGCTCGATGCGCTCCTGCTGACGGGGGCTCAGGCCGCCCGCCACCGCGTCACCAGCTGGCACTTGCCCCACCCCTGACGACGTCCCCGAGCACGGCGTCCTGGACGGCGGTGACCGGGTCTGCAGGGCCGGCGAACCACACGGGTGAGGCCGACCAGCCTTTGGCAGGACGGTAACGGTTGGCGCGGACCAGCCCGGGGAGCAGGACGGCGCTGCCGACCAGGATGAGCAAAACCAGCGGACCGCCGATGAATAGCAGCAGTGCGGCAGCCGTGCCCAGGCCCCGGCCCGGCTCGGCGCCCTCCGACGGGCCCAGGGGGTTGCCGGACGCCAGGGCAGGCCCGGCGGCCAGGAGCACCGTCGCAGCACCGGTCAGCATGGTGGTGACGGTGCGAGGCAGGGCGCGACTCACGGGCTCCCTCGTCTGTCGGCGACTCGGACCGATGGGTGGTCCCCAGGTCGGGGCACACGTTAGCGAACCGCTCACCGGACCTGCTGCAGCACCGCGGTGAGCTCGCGCACGCCGGGGTGCGCGAGCAGCTGCTCCAGCATCAGCGGCGTCCCCGCCTCGTCGGCGACGGGCAACCGCCAGTTGGGGTAGGTGTCGACCGTGCCCGGCAGGTTCGGCTGCCGCAGGTCTCCCACAGCGTCGGCGTACGACGCGAGCACGACCCGGCACGGCGAGGCGACCAGGGCACGGTGCAGGGCCAGCACCACGTCCGGGGCAGGTGCGCTGGAGGCGAGCAGCCCCTGCTCCACGAGCATGCAGAGCAGCCGGTCCACCTGCCGGCGCGCACCCTCGCGCTCCTGCTCGACGGGCACGGCGAGCAGGCCCAGGTCGGCCCGCACGCGGACGTGCTCCTCGGCGAGCATCCCGGCTGCCGTGGGCAGGTCGTGGGTCGTCACCGAGGCCAGGGCGTCCTCCCGCCACCGCGACGGCGGCAGGTAGCTCCCGTCCGGGGCGGTCTGGAACCACAGCACCGCGCTGCCGAGCACACCGGTCTGCGTCAGCGCCTCCCGTACCGACGGCTCGACCGTCCCCAGGTCCTCCCCGACGACGACCGCGCCGGCCCGGGTCGCCTCGAGGGCAAGAACGCCGAGCAGCGCGTCGGCGTCGTAGGAGACGTAGGTGCCGTCGGAGGCCGGGTGCCCGGCAGGGACCCACCACAGCCGGGACAGCCCCATGACATGGTCGATGCGGAGGCCGCCTGCGTGCCTCAGGACACCGCGGATCATCTCCCGGAACGGCAGATAGCCGCGCTCGCGCAACCGGTCCGGGCGCCACGGGGGGAGCCCCCAGTCCTGTCCCTGCTGGTTGAAGGAGTCCGGGGGCGCCCCGACCGACGTACCCAGCGCCAGGACGTCCTGCAGGGCCCAGGCGTCGGCGCCGCCCGCATCCACACCTACCGCGAGGTCGTGCAGCACCCCCAGCGCCAGGCCCTCCCCCACGCCGTCGAGCTGCTCGTCGACGAGCAGCTGCACCCAGCACCAGAAGGACACCTGCTCGGCCAGCTCGTGGCGGGCCCTGGCGACGGCTGTCGACAGCGGGTCCTGCAGCTCCTCGGGCCACCGCTGCCACGGTGCGCCGTGGACCTGGGCGAGCGCGCAGAACAGCGCGAACTCCTCCAGCGCCGCCCCCCGTTCGACCCGGAAGGCCGCGAGCGCCCCGGCCCGATGACGTGGCCAGAGCTGCTGCAGGGCAGCATGTTTTGCGGTCCAGGCGGCATCCCTGTCGACGAGCAGGGAGTCGGTCGGCGGACGCAGCGCCGACAGGTCGACGCCCTCCGCCTCCGGGACGGCCTCGACGCGAAGGCCGAGCGGCGAGCGGAACAGCCGCGAGGACGGGCTGTAAGGCGAGGGCTGGACCGGCAGTAGGGGGGTCTCGGCGTGCAGGGGGTTGAGCAGCACGACGCCGGCACCGTCGGCCGCCGCGGCTGCCGCCAGCGTCCGCAGGTCGGCGTAGTCACCGACGCCCCACGACCCGGCCGAGCGCACGGCGTAGAGCTGCACCTGCCAGCCCCAGTGCCGGGCGGCCACGCCCGGGAGCCGGTCAGGGGTGACGACCAGATGGCAGCTCTCGACGTGCGGACCGGATCTGGCCGTCAGCAGGTGCCAGCCAAGCGGCAGGTCCGGCAGCGCCACCCGGCGGTGCTCCAGGCCGTCGCGCTGCGCCACGACGGTCCCCTCGTCAGGGCAGTCGACCCGCCTGCCGTCCTCGAGCACGACCTCCAGAACCACACCGTCGGGCCCGTGCACGTCGACGACCTGCCGGCCCCGGCGCACGACCACGGACGGCGGGAGCAGCGTCGTCCAGGGTGCCCGCTCGGCGGCGTCGAGCGCGAGGGCGACAGCCGCGGGGGAGGCTGCCGGGACGTCCAGCGCGGCGAGGGCCGCCACCACCGCCTCGGTGCGGACCAGGACCGGGCGCCCGGCCCAGTCGTCGTACGAGGTGGCGACGCCGTGGAGGGCGGCGAGGGCGTCGAGCTCGGGTGCAGTCACAACGTGCAGCCTGCCCGACCGGTTCGGCGCGACGACCCGGAGGTCAGGCGGGGGTGTCCAGAGCCGACTCGAGACCGTCGTCACCGAGCCAGGGGCTCCACCGGGGGTCCGCCGCGCGACCACCGAGGACCCGCCACCGCACCCCTGTCGGCTGGGCCGGCGCCCGGCGCAGCCGCCAGCCCAGGTCGGCGACGTTCCGGTCGGCCTTGACGTGGTTGCAGCGCCCGCAGGCCGCGACGACGTTGTCCCAGCTGTGCGCTCCGCCGCGGCTGCGCGGCACCACGTGGTCCAGGCTGGTCGCGGCCCCACCGCAGTAGGCGCAGGCGCCGCCGTCGCGGGCGAACACCGCGCGCCGGGTGAGGGGGACCCCACCGCGGTACGGCACCCGGACGTAGCGGGTGAGCCGAACGACGACCGGTACGACGACCTCGGCGCGGGCGCTGTGCGCGACCTTCTCGCTGCCCAGGACCCCCACGGCCTTGTCGGTCAGCAGCAGGACCAAGGCCCGGCGCCCGGACACGACGCACAGCGCTTCGTCGCTGGCGTTGAGCACCAGGGCCTGA
Source organism: Frankiales bacterium (assembly GCA_043732345.1). GTDB lineage: Bacteria > Actinomycetota > Actinomycetes > Mycobacteriales > SCTD01 > RYN-111. The sequence goes on from JAYTHS010000230.1 coordinate 12,568, forward strand.
CCGTCCACCACGACCTCCTCCGAGCATGGTGCCCGAGCCACCGCGGGAGCGCCACGGGGTAGCGGACCGGGGTAGCGGACCGGGGTAGCGGACCGGCCTGCGTGGGAGCGAGGATCGGCCGGTGCTGCTGCTCCTCGTCCACGCCGGTGCCACCTGCTTCCTGGCCGGCCTGATCTGGGTCGTGCAGCTCGTCGTCTACCCGGGCTTGCGCGACGCGAGCGACGGACCCACGTGGCCTGCCCTGCACGCGGCCCACTGCCGGCGTATGGCCGTGGCCGTGAGCGTCCCCTGGGCGGTGCAGGGCCTGTCGCTGGCCCTGCTGCTGCTGCGGCACGATGCCCCGCCGGCGCTCCTGGCCGTCACCTCCGTCCTCGCCGTTGCGACCGTCGTGCTGACGGTCACCGTCTCGGTCCCCCTGCACGAGCGGCTCCCGACGTACGACGACGCCGTGGCCAGGAGGCTGATCGCCACGAACTGGTGGCGCACGGCGGCCTGGACAGCCGGAGCGGTCTGCTCGCTGGCGCTCGTGGGTCAGGCATGACCGTCCGCCGCCCTACCGTCACCGGGTGACCTCCGCCCTGGACCTGCACCGCCTCCTGCGCCAGGACGGGGCACTGGTCGTCGCCCATGCCGCCCGGCTGCCGCTCGTCGTCGTCGTGGCCGTCGTCGTGCGCTCCTTGCTGCTCAGGGGCGTACGCCGGCTCGTCCGCACCGCCGTCGAGGGAAGTCTAACGAGGGCGCTCAAGCCCCTGCGGGACAGGGCTTTCGAGCCTGGTGCCCTGCTGACCGAACGTCGCCGGCTCCGGGCAGGGACCCTCGGGTCGGTCCTGCGCAGCGTGGTCACAGCTGGGGTCGCGACGGTCGCGGGGGCGATGGCCCTGTCCCAGCTGGGCCTGGACCTGACCCCCGTCGTGGCCAGCGCAGGGATCGTCGGGGTTGCAATCGGCTTCGGGGCGCAGAACCTCGTCAAGGACTTCCTCACCGGCATGTTCATGCTGCTCGAGGACCAGTACGGCGTCGGCGACGTCATCGACGCCGGGCCGGCCAGCGGGACCGTCGAGGCCGTCGGGCTGCGGACCACCCGCCTGCGTGACGTCGAGGGGACCGTCTGGCACATCCGCAACGGCGAGATCACCCGGGTGGGCAACAAGGGCCAGGGCTGGGCCCGCGCGATGCTCGACGTACCGCTGTCCCTGGACAGCGACGTCGCCGCGGTGCGTCGGGTCGCCCTGTCGGTCGCGGAGTCGGTGTGGCACGACGACGACTTCACCGGCAAGGAGCTCGAGCAGCCCGCGGTGTGGGGGGGCTCGAGTCCATCGGCGCCGACGGCCTGCTGCTGCGGATGGTCCTCAAGACCGCGCCGCTGGAGCAGTGGGCCGTGGCGCGGGAGGTCCGCGAGCGGCTCGTCACGGCGTTCGACGCTCACGGCATCGAGATCGGCGTCCCCGCCCGGAGCGTCCGGACGCTGGGCCCCGGCGAGCCACCGCCGGCAGCGTCGGGCGCCTGAGAGGATCACTCCTGTGGACACCCTGTACGACGCGGTCGGTGGCGAGCCGTTCTTCCGCGCCCTCGTGGACCGGTTCTACGAGGGTGTGGCGATGGACCCCCTGCTCCGGCCGCTCTACCCCGAGCAGGACCTCACCGGGGCCCGGGAGCGGCTCGCGCTGTTCCTGTCGCAGTACTGGGGCGGGCCGACCACCTACAGCGACACGCGCGGGCACCCCCGGCTGCGGATGCGCCATGCGGGCTGGGTCATCGGCGAGCGCGAGCGCGACGCGTGGATCGGTCACATGCGGGCGGCGCTGAGCGCCGTCGACCACCCCCCCGAGGTGCACGACGCGGTGTGGGGACACCTGGAGAGCGCCGCCCACTCGCTGGTCAACGCGCCGACGCGCTGAGCAGCAGGACCAGCACCCCCGACCCAAGCCGGGTA
>JAYTHS010000231.1:0-1322 GCA_043732345.1 Frankiales bacterium
GGCCTACCTCGTACGACCTGCGAGGTGCGGCGGGTCCGGGGCCAGTCGTCGAACCTAGCGGGCAGGGGTGGCGTCCGAGGTGTACGCCGAGGCGGTGAACCGGCTGACGGCCGACCACATCAGCCAGCCGGGTAGTCCGTTGTCGCGGGCGCCAGCGATCTGCTCCTTGACCTTCGCGGGGCTGTAGGCGCCCCGGAAGTTCTCGTCCTGCAGCCACGGGACGACCACACAGCCGGTGCCAGCGACGGCCTTCTTCCAGTCGACGAGTGAGCGCTGCACGATCTGACGGGCCCCGGCGTAGACGTTCGGCACGCCGTACTCCCCGTCGTTCCAGTGGCTCGGGTAGTCCATCGGGATCACGACGTCGAGGTGCTTGGCCATCGCCGGGATGTCCTGCGCGGTGGACAGCGGCCGGGTCGAGGCCTGCGCGAAGGCCGCCGCGCCGAGCGAGCCACCCGCAGCGCGCACGAGCGGCTGCACCTGCCCCAGGAAGCTCGCGATCGCCGCCGACGGGGTCCCGACCAGCCCCGGGAACCGCATCGTGGCGAGGGGGCCATCGGGGCGCCGGACGTAGTCAAAGACCACGTCGTCGAAGCCGGCCTTCACCGCCTCGACCGCAAGGTCACGGTTGTAGGCACGGACGTTGGAGTTCGCGAAATTGCCGAACCCGTGCTTGTTGTAGCCGTAGAGGTACGTGCCGCCCCGCGGGTCCTGGATGACCCAGTCCCTATGGCCGTGGGCGACGGCCCAGCCGACGAGCTTGGGGTCGTTGAAGGCAACGATCCTGCCGATCACCCGCACGCCCATCGCATGCAGCTGGGCGGTGACCTTTCGGGGGTCATAGAGATCCAGATTCGCCCCGACGGTCCTGGCCAGCGGGACGGAGGAGACGTAGTTGACGATCCCGTCCTCGTCCTTGATGTCGAGCTGGATCGCGTTGATCTTGTGCGCCCTGACCAGGGCCAGCACCGGCTCGCGCAGCGGCAGGTAGGCCCAGGCCCGGCCGGTCATGTGCACCCCCCGGACGTTGCTCGGGTAGGTCGTCCGCACCGTGACGGTGCGCGTGACCGCGTTGCCGGCCGCGTCCGTCGCGGTGACGACATCACCGACGGGAGCGGTCCGGTAGCGGATCGAGAAGCCGTCACCCGTGGCGGTGACCGCGCCATCCCGACTTGCGACGCGGGCCCCCCGTTCGGTCCTGCCGGACACGGTGACGGCGTCCCTGACCCTGACCGGGGACGTGGGCAGGGCGACGGACAGCGCCGGTGGGCGGGTGTCGACGGTGATCGTGCGGGAGCTGCTGGCCTTCCCCTGGATGAGCC
>JAYTHS010000232.1:0-1320 GCA_043732345.1 Frankiales bacterium
CACCGCAGCCACCGGGCCCAGTGCCCAGCGCAGCGCCTGGCGCTCGATCCGCGCCGCCGTGGGGTTGCGCAGCAGCAGGAAGCCCACCGACCGGAGCACGGCCAGCACCGTCAACCGCAGCAAACCCAGTCGGTAGGAAGGCACCGATGTGTTGACGAGGAAGGTACGCAGGCCGTGCGCGCGCTCGGCCAACCGGGCTGCTGCCCGGCCGGCGGGCAGCGGGCGGCCCAGAGACTCGCCAAGGGCCTCAACCCCGCGCAGGCCCCGACGGGCGGCGCGCACGTGCCGCAGCCGTGCCGAGGGCACGCAGAGCACCACCTTGCCGGTGCGTTGCGCACGCCAGCCGAAGTCGAGGTCATCGCCGAACAGCGGCAGCGCCACGTCGTAGCCGTCGAGCGCGTCGAACGTGCCTACGTCGATCAGCGCGCCCGCAGAGGACACGGCGAGGACCTCGGTGGTCTGGAAGTACTGCCCGTCGTCGAGCTCGTCGGTGCCGATGCCCGTCTGCAGCTGGCCGGAGGCGTCGGTCGACAGGCCCGCCTCCACCACCAGACGGGGGTCGTCCCAGTCCAGGCACAGCGGACCGACCATGCCGACGGAGGGGGACACGTCGACCGCGGCGAGCAGCGACTCCAGGCACCGCGGCTCGGGCGCGGCATCGTCGTGGAGGACCCACAACCAGCGGGGCCGCGAGCCCAGCTCCGTCCCGGCGCAGGTGAGGCCGGCGCGCACGGCCGCACCGAAACCGGTGCCGCGGGCGAGGGTCAGCACGGCCGAAAGCCGCCCGGCGGCAAGCGCGTTCGCAAGCTGCGCACCCGTGGCGTCGGTGGACCCGGTGTCAACGGCTACAAGAGCGGTGGGTGCGGCAGTCTGCGCCGCCAGGGCCTCGAGTACCTCGGGCAACCACCGCGCCCCGTCGTGACAGACCAGGACGGCCGCTACTGCGGCACCGGTCGCCCCCGCGGCTGGGCGGGTCGATGCCACACCACCTTCGTGCACCCCACCTCCCCGCTGCGGTCGATCACCACCTGCCGCGACACTCGGCGCGCATCCTAACGGGACGACCGCGCCCGGACCGCTTCCCGGGCACTAAACAGCCAAGACTCAGACCGCGTTGGCGTCCCAGTCCGAGCGCTTGAGCCGACGACGCTCACGCTCGGAGAGTCCACCCCAGATTCCGAAGCGCTCGTCGTGGGCCAAGGAGTACTCGAGGCAGGCATCGCGCACCTCGCAGCCCGTGCAGATTCTCTTGGCCTCCCGAGTGGAACCACCCTTCTCGGGGAAGAACGACTCCGGGTCGGTCTGCGCGCAGAGCGCGAG
>JAYTHS010000233.1:0-1320 GCA_043732345.1 Frankiales bacterium
CACCGCAGCCACCGGGCCCAGTGCCCAGCGCAGCGCCTGGCGCTCGATCCGCGCCGCCGTGGGGTTGCGCAGCAGCAGGAAGCCCACCGACCGGAGCACCGTCAGCACCGTCAGCCGCAGCAAACCCAGTCGGTAGGAAGACACCGATGTGTTGACGAGGAAGGTTCGCAGGCCATGCGCGCGCTCGGCGAACCGGGCCGCTGCCCGGCCGGCGGGCAGCGGGCGGCCAAGGGACTCGCCCAGGGCCTCAACCCCGCGCAGGCCCCGACGGGCAGCGCGCACGTGCCGCAGCCGTGCCGAGGGCACGCAGAGCACCACCTTGCCGGTGCGTTGAGCACGCCAGCCGAAGTCGAGGTCGTCGCCGAAGAGCGGCAGCGCCTCGTCGTAGCCGTCGAGCGCGTCGAACGTGCCCACGTCGACCAGTGCGCCCGCAGAGGACACGGCGAGGACCTCGGTGGTCTGGAAGTACTGCCCGTCGTCGAGCTCGTCGGTGCCGATGCCCGTCTGCAGCTGGCCGGACGCGTCGGTCGAAAGGCCCGCCTCCACCACCAGGCGGGGGTCGTCCCAGTCCAGGCACAGCGGGCCGACCATCCCGACGGACGGGGACACGTCGACCGCGGCGAGCAGCGACTCCAGGCACCGCGGCTCGGGCGCGGCATCGTCGTGGAGCACCCACAGCCAGCGGGGCCGCGAGCCCAGCTCCGCGCTCGCGCAGGTGAGGCCGGCGCGCACGGCCGCACCGAAACCAGTGCCGCGGGCGAGGGTCAGCACGGCGGAAAGTTGCCCAGCAGCATGCGCGTTCGCGAGCTGCGCACCCGTGGCGTCGGTGGACCCGGTGTCAACAGCTACGACAGCGGTGGGAGCGACGGTCTGCGCCTTCAGGGCCTCGAGCACCTCGGGCAACCACTGCGCCCCGTCGTGGCAGACCAGGACGGCAGCCACCTCGGCACCGGTCGCCCCCGCGGCCGGGCGGGCCGACGCCACACCACCCTCGTGCACCCCACCCCCCCTGCGGTCGATCGCCACCTGACGTGACGATCGTCTCGAACCCTAACGGGACGTGCGCGCGCTCGAAGCGCTTGCCGGGCTCAGGACAGTCGAGACCTAGACCGCGTCAGCGTCCCAGTCCACGCGCTTGAGTCGGCGTCGCTCACGCTCGGAGAGCCCACCCCAGATTCCGAAGCGCTCGTCGTGGGCCAAGGAGTACTCGAGGCAGGCATCACGCACCTCGCAGCCCGTGCAGATTCTCTTGGCCTCCCGAGTGGAACCACCCTTCTCGGGGAAGAACGACTCCGGGTCGGTCTGCGCGCAGAGCGCGAG
>JAYTHS010000234.1:0-4693 GCA_043732345.1 Frankiales bacterium
TCGACATCGCGCACGTCCGTCGTGCCACGCCCCTCGGCCTGGAGGCGGTCGCGAGCCCGACGCTGCGCTGGGGTGAGCGTCGGCAGCGTCGGCGCCGAATCGGCGAGGACCACGAACGGGTTGGGTGCCAGCAGCCACCAGGTGCGGTCGGTGCGCAGCCGGGTTGCGGTGCAGGTCTGGTCGGCGGTGTTGCAGCTGGACAGGATCTTTGCCCTGTCCGTCGGCGGCAGGTCGGCAGGGAGGTCGGCCTCCTTCGAGCAGTACGGCGGGACGGTCTGGATGTAGGTCTCCGACGTCGTCGACGACGCCAGTCCGAAGGCGACAAGAGTGCCTACGGTGAGGGCGAAGACGGCCAGGTACGTCCGGACGCCCGAGGTCGTGGTCCGAGCCTCAGCGCAGACAGGGCCAGGGCGATCGCACAGACCGAGCCCAGCAGCAGCGCCATGACGATCGTTGTCGCAAGGACCCGGCCGAGCGTCACGCCGCCCTGCGTCATGGCGTAGACCGTCATCGGCAGGGTCAGCGCGAGGAAGACCAGGGAGGACCGCCAGGCTGCGGCGAACTTGCCCAGCGCGATGTCGCCGGCGGTCAGTCTCGTGACCTGCAGGGTCGCGAGGGTCCCCCGCTCGCGGTCGCCGTTGACGGACTGCGCAGCCAGTGCCGGGACGACCAGCAGGGCGAGCCCGAGGACGAACAGCACCAGCCCGCCGTACAAGACGACGCTGCCGTCGACGAGGGTGCCGTCGACGGAGCCGATCGCGAGGCGCAGGAGCACGGTGAACAGCAGCACGGCGAACCACACGCCCAGCAGCCACCGCCAGCGACCGGCCCGGATGCGCAGCCGGAACACCTGGCGGACGACCGTGCGGATGCCGGCGGGGCTCACCGGGTCAGCTCCAGGTAGGTCGCCTCGAGCTGGCGGCCGAGGGGCTGGCAGGCCACGACGGGCACGCCGTCGCGGATGAGGCCCGCGAGCAGCTGGGCGGCCGCCTCGTCGCCGGTCAGCCGGACGTCGACGCCTGCGGGGGTCGGGGCGTCGTGGTCGTAGCCGTTGCGGGTGAGGGCTGCAACGAGGGCGTCAGGGTCCAACGACCGCAGCCGCCAGGGCCGCGGGATGGTACTGACGGGGAGCTGATCGATGCGGTGCTCGCCGACGGTGGCGCCCCCGTCGACGACGGTCGGCGAGCTACTCGAGGTCACCCAGCAGGTGACTCGACACGACGACCGCGGTGCCGCGCGCGGCCAGCGACCTGAGCAGCTCGCGCAGCTTGACACGGGACCGAGGGTCCAGGCCAGAGGCGGGCTCGTCGAGCAGCAGCACCTGAGGGTCGTGCACCAGAGCCCGGCACAGCCCGAGCCGCTGCTTCTGCCCGCGAGACAGGGTGTGTACTGGGACGTCACCGTCCAGGCACGCCGTCGTCAGCAGCTCTGCGGCGCGTTCGCGGGTGCGTGGCCGGGGCAGGCGCATGGCCTCTCCGACGAACTCGAGGTACTCCCTGCCGGTGAGGTTGTCGTAGAGCCCGAACACATCAGGTGACCAGCTCATCCGCGCCCGGACCGCGTCCGGCTCGGTCACCGGGTCGTGGCCGGCCACCCGCACCTCGCCGGCGTCAGGGACCAGCAGCGTGGCGAGCACCAGCAGCAGCGTCGTCTTGCCGGCACCGTTGGGGCCCACCAGGGCGGCCACCTCGCCGGGAGCCGCGGTGAGGTCGATGCCCCGCACGGCCTGCACCTCGCCGAAGCTGCGCCGAAAACCGCTCGCCGCCACACCGTCGCCGGGCGGCCCAGGGTCATGCCCGGGACGGTACGGCGTGACGCCGTCCTCCAGGGGACGCTCGGTAGACTGGGGCACATGGGTCTCGTCGTGCAGAAGTACGGCGGTTCGTCGGTTGCCGACGCTGAGCGCATCAAGCGGGTGGCCGAGCGCATCGTCGCGACCCGCAAGGCCGGCCATGACGTGTGCGTCGTGGTCAGTGCCATGGGCGACCACACCGACGAGCTCTTGGACCTCGCGCAGCAGGTCTCGCCGATGCCCCCCGGCCGGGAGCTCGACATGCTCCTTACCGCCGGGGAGCGCATCTCGATGGCCCTGTTGGCCATGGCGATCCAGTCGCTGGGCCTGTCGGCGCGGTCGTTCACCGGTTCGCAGGCTGGGGTTATCACCGACTCCGTCCACGGCAAGGCGCGGATCATCGACGTCACCCCGGGCCGGATCTCCGACGCGCTCGCCGCCGGCCACGTCGCGATCGTCGCCGGCTTTCAGGGCGTCAGCCAGGACACCAAGGACATCACCACGCTGGGCCGGGGTGGCTCCGACACGACCGCCGTCGCGCTGGCCGCCGCCCTGCGCGCCGAGGTCTGCGAGATCTACACCGACGTCGACGGGGTTTTCACCGCCGACCCGCGGATGGTCCCGGACGCCCAGCAGCTCACGTCGCTGTCGTACGAGGAGATGCTCGAGCTGGCGGCCTCGGGAGCCAAGGTCCTGCACCTGCGCTGCGTGGAGTACGCCCGGCGGTACGACGTGCCGGTCGTCGTGCGCTCCTCCTTCTCACACAACCCGGGTACGACGATCACAGGAGAGCCTCCCGTGGAGCAGGCCATCATCAGCGGTGTCGCGCACGACCTCTCGGAGGCGCGGATCACGGTCGTCGGGGTCCCCGACAAGCCCGGTGAGGCCGCGCGCATCTTTCGCGCCATTGCCGACGCCGAGGTCAACATCGACATGATCGTGCAGAACGTGTCGGGTGCCGCAGGACGCACCGACATCTCCTTCACACTGCCCAAGGCCGACCTCGCCGTGGCCATCTCGGCGCTGTCCAAGCAGCAGGCCACCGTCGGCTTTGAGCGGCTGCTGTCCGACGAGCACGTCGGCAAGGTGTCGCTCGTCGGGGCCGGGATGCGGACGCACCCGGGCGTTTCTGCGACCTTCTTCGAGGCGCTCGCCGAGGCTTTGGTCAACGTTGAGGCCATCAGCACGTCCGAGATCCGCATCTCGGTCGTCTGCCGCGACACCGACGTGCCGTCGGCGGTCCGCGCCCTGCACGACGCCTTCGAGCTGGGGGGCGGCGAGACGGCTGTCGTCTACGGGGGGTCCGGCCGATGACCACAGTCGGCGTCGTGGGCGCCACCGGTCAGGTCGGGGCCGTTATGCGAGACCTACTGCTGCAGAGGGGTTTTGGCGACGTGCGTTTTTTCGCCAGCGCCCGGTCGGCGGGGTCCTTCCTGCCTTACGGCGACCGTGACGTGCTCGTCGAGGACGCCTCCCTCGCTGCCCTCTCGGGGCTCGACATCGCGCTGTTCTCGGCCGGCGGCGGGACCTCCCGTGAGCTCGCGCCGCGCTACGTCGAGGCGGGGGCCGTCGTCATCGACAACTCCTCCGCCTGGCGGATGGACCCGGACGTGCCGCTAGTTGTGAGCGAGGTCAACCCCGGGGCGATCGCGGACATGCGCAAGGGGATCATCGCCAACCCCAACTGCACGACGATGGCCGCGATGCCGGTGCTCAAGCCGCTGCACGACGACGCCGGGCTGATGCGCATGATCGCCTCGACCTACCAGGCAGTGTCCGGTTCCGGCCTGGCCGGGGTCGACGAGCTCGACAAGCAGGTCCGGCAGGTCGTGGGGCGGGCCACCGACCTCGTCCACGACGGCTCGGCCGTCGATTTCCCGACGCCGGAGAAGTACGTCCGGCCGATCGCGTTCAACGTGCTGCCGATGGCCGGCTCGATCGTCGACGACGGCGGCTTCGAGACCGACGAGGAGCACAAGCTCCGCAACGAGAGCCGCAAGATCCTGGGTCTGCCCGACCTGCGGGTGTCGGGCACCTGCGTCCGGGTGCCGGTCTTCACCGGGCACTCGCTCTCGCTCAACCTCGAGTTCGCCAGGCCGCTGTAGGTAGCGCGGGCGACCGAGCTGCTCGCCGCCGCCCCAGGCGTCGAGCTGAGCGAGGTGCCCACCCCCCTGCAGGCAGCGGGTCGCGACCCGTCGTACGGCGGCCGGATCCGGCAGGACGGCGACCACGGCATCGTGCTGTTCCTCAGCAACGACAACCTGCGTAAGGGCGCCGCGCTCAACGCCGTCCAGATCGCGGAGCTGGTGGCGCGCGCGTGACGGATCAGCCGACCATGGCGATGGGCGGTCGACCGGAGGGGCTGATCGCTGGTCGTTACCGGCCGGAGCGCCTGCTCGGACGCGGCGGGTCGGCCGAGGTCTGGGGCTGCACGGATGAGGCACTCGACCGGCAGGTCGCGCTCAAGCTCGTGACGGCGTCCGGTGGTGAGGACGCCGGCCGCGTCGGCGACGAGGCGCGCCTGCTGGCCCGGCTCTCGCACCCCGGCCTGGTGCCGGTCTACGACGCGGGCACCGATGACACCGGGCGGCCGTGGGTGGTGATGGAGCTGGTCGACGGCGAGACGCTCTCCGATGCGATCCGACGTGGCCCGATGCCTTCGGAGCGGGTCGCCGACATCGGCTCCCGCCTGGCCGAGGCCCTGGGCTACGTCCACGGCGAGGCCCTCATCCACCGCGACGTCAAGCCGGCGAACGTCCTGCTGGGCAACGACGGACGGGTCCGCCTCACCGACTTCGGCATCGCCCGGCTGGTCGATGCGGCCAAGGTCACGGCGACCGGTCTGACGGTCGGTACGGCGTCGTACCTGTCACCGGAGCAGGTCACCGCGGAGCCGGTCGG
>JAYTHS010000235.1:0-1314 GCA_043732345.1 Frankiales bacterium
CAGCCGGTGCGCGTCGGCGACCTGCTCCAGCGGCAGCACGGTGTCGATGACGGGCACGACGGCTCCGGACGCGATCCACGGCCAGACGCCCGCGAGCACGGCCGCCACGATCCCGGCCTTCTCCGCGGCGGGGCGAGCCCGCAGCGAGGTCGCGTGCACCGCTGCCCGCTTACCCAGCAGCATCCCGAGGTCCAGCTCGCCGCGCAGGCCCCCCTGCAGCCCGATCACCACGAGCCGCCCACCGGTGGCGAGCACCTGCACGTTGCGGCCCAGGTACGACGCACCCATGTTGTCCAACACCACGTCGAACGGCCCGGCCTCGACGAAGTCCTCGTCCTTGTAGAGCACGGCCCGCGAGGCCCCGAGCTGTAGCGCGCGGGCGGCCTTGGCCGGTGACCCGACCGTCACGGTGACCTCGCAGCCGTGCTGGACGCCGAGCTGGATGGCCATCGTCCCGATACCGGAGGTGCCGCCGTGCACGAGCAGCCGCTCACCGGGCTGCAGCTGCGCCAGGCCGAAGACGTTGGACCACACGGTGCAGGTCACCTCGGGCAGCGCAGCGGCGTGCAGCAGCGACACGCCCTCCGGCAGCGGCATGAGCTGCCCGATAGGGACGGCGACCTGCTCGGCGTAGCCCCCGCCGGACAGCAGGGCGCAGACCTCGTCGCCGACCCCCCAGCCGGCGACGCCCTCGCCCAGCGCGCGGATCGTGCCGGAGCACTCCAGCCCCGGGTACGGCGAGGCCCCAGCAGGCGGCTCGTAGAACCCCTGCCGCTGCAGCAGATCGGCCCGGTTCACCGCCGACGCGGTCACCTCGACGAGCACCTCACCCGGCCCCGCGACCGGGTCGGGGACCTCGGCCAGGACCAGCGCCTCCGGTCCGCCGTACGCCGGGAGGGTGACCGCTCTCATCGCTGGGCCGGGGGACGCGCTGCTGGGGTCATCCGCGCATGGTGCCCTGGTTCGTGGCGTTAGCGTCGACGGCATGGCCTTCTTCACCCCGCTCGGCCCCGACCGCTGGATGCCGTCCGTGCACACAAACGGCCCCTGGACCGACGGGCTGCAGCACGGTGGACCTCCCAGCGCGCTGCTCGGCCGGGCTTGCGAGCTCGTCGAGCCGCGGGAGGACACGGTCGTGGCCCGGGTGACGGTCGAGATCCTCGGGCCGGTCCCGGTCGCCGAGCTCGAGCTCCGCTCACGGGTGCTGCGCCCCGGCCGCAGCGTCGAGCTGGTCGAGGCCGCGCTGTCCGCCGGGGGGCGTGACGTTGCCCGCGCCAGCGCCTGGCGCATCCGCCGCGCCGAGGCCGTGAGCAT
>JAYTHS010000236.1:0-1313 GCA_043732345.1 Frankiales bacterium
CACATCCGGATCGTCGACACCCCGGCCAGCCAGGGCGAACCGCCGGCGTCGTCGCCGCAGAGCATCCCCGCCGTCGTGGTCTCGACCGAGGCGCTGGGCGACAACGGCCAGTCGATCGTCAACGTCACCGTGCCGTCCGGGCTGGCCGCCGCCCTGGCCGCCCGGGTCGCCACGGGGCGCATTGCCCTGATCCTCGACAGTCGGGAGCGCTGATGGCCGTCCTGGCTCTGACCTCCGCCAAGGGCGCCCCCGGAGTGAGCACCGCCGCGCTGGCCATGACGCTGCTCTGGCCGCGCGCCGCGCTGCTGGCCGAGTGCGACCCAGCCGGCGGAAGCAGCGTCCTGGCCGGCTACCTGCGTGGCACGGTCGACCACTCCCGCGGACTGCTGCCGCTGGCGCTGGCCCAGCGACACGACTCGCTCGAGCAGGCATTGTGGCCGCAGACCGTCCCGCTGACCGGCGACCCGCACGCCGCCTCGGTCGCGGCCGGCGCCGGAAACCGCTGGCTGCTCCCCGGACTGTCCGACGCCGCACAGGCCCCGAGCACCACCGCACTGTGGGGCCCGCTCGGATCGCTACTGGCGAGCCTGGAACGCGCCGGCACAGACGTCATCGTGGACGCCGGCCGGCTCGGGACCGCCCACGCCCCGACCGCCCTACTGCGCCAGGCCGACCTGGTGCTGCTGGTGATGGGCACGAACCTGCCCGCGGTCGCGGCCGCGAAGGCCCGGCTCAACCTGCTCCGCGAGGACCTGTCCGTCACCAGCACCACCGGCTCCCCCGGCCGCGACGGGCAGCTGTCCAACCTGGGCCTGCTGCTGGTCGGTGAGGGGCGGCCGTACTCAGCCAAGGAAATCACCGGCGCCTGCGGGGTCCCGGTCGTGGCCTCGCTGGCCTGGGACCCGGCCAGCGCCCAGGTCCTGGCCGTCGGCGCGATGCCCGGCCGGCGCTTCGACAGCTCACCGCTTGTTCGCAGCACCCGCGCCGCGATCAGTGCCAGCTCCGAGATCATCCGCCAGCGCCGCGACCTTCTTGCACCGCCGACCGATCGGAGGGCCCTGCGGTGACGCCTGACCAGACCACCGACCAGCCCACCGACCAGAGAAGGCCGGGCGAGCAGCCGAACCGGCTGGCCACCCTTCCGTTGTTCTGCCCCCCGACCGCGCCGGTGCAGCCCCAGGTGCCCACGGCTCTGGCGCACCCGTCGCCGGTCACCCTGCGGTCCGTGCCGGCTAGGCCTGTCATGCCATCACATCTCATGCCGTCAGCGTCGCCGGATCGTCCCGGTGACGTCGCTCTGCCACCCCCCGCTC
>JAYTHS010000237.1:0-4688 GCA_043732345.1 Frankiales bacterium
CGAGGTTGGCGGCGCGCCTACGCCGAGTCGACCCGGACCCGCACCGACTGGGCCGCCGGCGTTGACCATCTGCTCACCGTCGAGTACCCCGACGCGGACAAGGTCGTCCTGGTCATGGACAACCTCAACACCCACAACATCGCGTCCCTCTACCAAGCCTTCCCGCCCGAGAAGGCGTACGCCCTGGCCAGCAGGTTGGAGATCCACCACACCCCCAAGCACGGCTCCTGGCTCAACATCGCCGAGATCGAGCTGTCCTGCCTGACCAAGCAATGCCTCGGCCGCCGCATCGCCACCCTCGACGCCCTGAACCTCGAACTCACCGCCTGGACGGACGCGATCAATGCCGACGAACGCCAAGTCGACTGGCGGTTCACCACCAAAGACGCCCGCATCAAACTCCGGCACCTATACCCCGTGCTCTAAATGCGACGGCCTACTAGGAAGGCACGTCGCCGCAGAGCAGCGGACGGCTGCGCTCGGGCAGGAACGGGTCAGCTCGTTGGCACGCCGCCTCTACATGACCGGCGGCACCGGGCCCGTCCAGGTCGCGTTCTCGCAGGGACCCGACGAGGTCCTCGGCGCGTTGAGCACCCGGCAGGCCCTCGCGCAGGTCGCAGGAAGCGACGCCGAGGTCGTGCGCCGGGCCACCGCCACCCGGGTGCGACTCCAGGGCGACCAGGCCGGCGTGCAGCAGCTGGCCGACCAGGCCCGGCTGCTCGTGCAGCGTGCCGCCTCGCGGCTCACCGAGCTCGACGCGCTCGCCCAGTCCACCTCCGACCAGCTCACGGCCGCCCAGGACGCGCTGGCCCGGGCCCGGGCCGCCCGCCTCGCCCACGAGCGCGCCGTCCGCGAGGCCGCCCGACGGGTCGCGGCGGCCCACCTCACCGCGGCCCGGTCCGCGGCCGCCCGGGCTGCTGCCGACCGTGACGCCGCTGCCCTCGTGACCGTCCCAGCACAGGTGGCCGCGACGGCCGGCGGTACGGCGTGCTCCGGTCGCCCGACGACCGGCCAGCAGAACGGCAACCTGGACCCTGCGTCGCTCTGCCCGCTGTGGAACGCTTCCGGCCACCGGCTGCGCGGCGACGCGGCCCGGGCGTTCGAGGCCCTGAGCCGTCACCACGCCGCCACGGCTGGCGGGCCGTTGTGCGTGACCGACTCCTACCGCTCCTACAGCGCGCAGGTCGACGTCTACCGCCGCAAGCCCGGCCTGGCCGCCGTACCCGGCACCAGCGAGCACGGCTGGGGGCTCGCCGTCGACTTCTGCGGGGGCATCCAGGACAGCGGCTCGGCGCGTCGGCCTGGATGCGGGTCAACGCCGGTCGTTTCGGGTGGTTCCACCCCAGCTGGGCGGAGCCGTCCGGCGGCCGGCCCGAGCCGTGGCACTGGGAGTTCCAGGGCTGACCCTGCGCGGAACAGGCGCCCTGCGTCACCCGGCGGGGACGACCCCCACCACTGCCCGCCGTACCTCGTCCAGCCGGACGAGCCCCACGCCGGCGACGACCAGCACCCCACCGGCAAGCTGGACGGGGGCCGGGGCCTGGCCCAGCAGCAGCCACGCGATCAGCACCGCGAACAGCACCTCGGTGAGCCCGATGAACGACGACAGGGTGGCGCCCAGCAGGCGGGCGGCCGCGATGCCCGCGACGTACGCGACGACGGCCGCCACCAAGGACAACCCCAGCACAGGCACCAGCCAGGAGGTACGGCGGTGCAGCAGCACGACATCGGTCAGCGGCGCCCGCGCGGCCAGCACACCCGTCGCGACAGCCAGCAGCAGCCCGGCGGCCCCGACGCACATGCCTGCCCAAGCCACGACCAGCGGCGGCAGCGGATCGTCCTGCCGGGCCGACAGCACGAAGTAGGTGGCCAGCCCCACGGCTGCCCCCAGCCCCCACAGGACGCCGACGGGGTCCAGGTGGTGGTTACCGGCGAGGTCCAGCACCAGGGCCAGCCCGAGGACCGCGACGACCCCGCCGACCACCGTCGTACGGCGGGGACGGCGCCCGTGGCGGGCCCAGAGCCACAGCACCACCAGGACGGTCCCGAGGTACTCCAGCAGCAGGGCCACACCGACCGACAGGTGGGCGACGGCCTGGAAGAAGCACAGCTGGGCCGCGGTCACCGCCCCCAGTCCGTAGACCACAACCGTCGGTGCACCGCGACGCAGGTCGCCCCAGCGCCCCCGCAGCTGCAGCAGGGCCGGGACGGTCAGCACCAGCGCCGCGATGCAGATGCGGGCCGTCACGGCCGCACCCGGGGTCCAGCCGGCGTGCAGCAGGGATGCGGCGAGCGCCCCCGAGCTACCGAAGGTCGCCGCCGAGGTCACGGCAAGGACGAGGCCGGAGGCCTGGGGCACGTGCGCCTCCGCGGGGCTGCTGTCAGGGTCGTCAGGGGGTTACGCTCATGACACTAGCGGGGGTCGTCGAGGGGGTCCGCGTCCTGTTCGCGCACGACACCGAGGTCGCGCTGCAGGCAGCCGCGGCGCTGGTCAACACCGAGCTGGTCGACGTCCCAGCGCTCCAGGACTTCGTCGCCGCCTGGCGGTGGACCGGTGCCCAGGCGGGTGATGCCGCCGAGCTCGCCGCCGTCCAGGCGCTCCGCCCCCGGCTCCGGGCCTTCTGGGGGCTCGACGTGCCGGAGGCCGCGGCGCTGGTGAACCAGCTCCTCACCGAGTGCCGGGCGCTGCCGCAGCTGGTGCGCCACGACGGCTGGGACTGGCACCTGCACGCGACCCCCGCCGACGCGCCGCTGGCGCAGCGGATGGCGGTCGAGGCCGCGATGGCCCTGCTCGACGTCGTCCGCGCCGGCGAGCTCGGCCGCCTGCTGACCTGCGCCGCGACCGGCTGCGACGGGGTCCTGGTCGACCTGAGCAAGAACCGGTCCCGCCGGTTCTGCGGCACCGCCTGTGCCAACCGGACCAACGTCGCGGCGTTCAGGGCCCGGCGGGCCGCCGACCGGGCCCGCCCCGCTCCGCTCCGGGAGTGACGGCTCCGGACTGGGCGTCCGCTCCACTGCAGCCGTGACGGCTCCCGTCGCCTGGAGCCGGGTAGCGGGCTCAAGGCGCGGCATTGACCCTGCGCTCCAAAGGTGGAGTCCTCCAACGGCAATCCACCGGTAGAGCCCACCGAGCGGGACGACATGTACGCGGGTGCTGAGCAGATCTGGAGCGGCGACCCGCATCCGACGATGGTGACGGAGACAGCGGGCTTGATCCCCGGCCGATTGGTGGATGGTGGTTGCGGCGAGGGCGTGGACGGGATCTGGCTGGCACAGCGGGGTTCCAGCTCGCAGCCCCCGACCACCACGCATCCGGGCTTTGCCGACCTCACAGCGAGGCGAGGGCGAGCCCCAGGACGGCCGCGAGGGTGGTCAGCGCCAGGGAGCCCAGGACGTTGAGCGCGGCGAGGTCGCGACGGCCGGCCCGCGCCAGCTGGACGCTGGCCCACGAGGCGGTGGAGAACGTCGTGAACCCGCCGCAGAAGCCGGTGCCCAGCACGACCCGCCAGCCGTCGCCGGCTCCGTGGAACAGCACCAGACCGGTGAGCAACCCCAACAGCAGGCTCCCGAGGACGTTGATGACCAGCGTCGCGAGGGGGAATGGCCCGGGACGCCGGGCGGTCAGCCAGCCGTCGAGGACGTACCGGGCAACGGACCCGAGTCCCCCCGCCAAGGCCAGTCCGACAACGACAGCAGCGCTCACGAGCGGCGCAGCCTGACCACGACCAGCACCCCGGCAGCCGCAGCCGCCAGACCTCCGAGCACGCTGACCACGCCGTAGGTGAGGCCGAGGCCCGGTCGTTCGTCCCGTCCCAACAGGACCACCTCGACGGCCAGGGTCGACCAGGTCGTGAAGGCCCCCAGCAAACCGGTGCCGAGCAGCAACCGGGCCTGCCGGGCCCGACCCTCGTCCGCCCCGGCCTGGCTGAGCAGCTCCAGCAGCAGCCCGAGCAGAAATGCCCCCACGAGGTTGGTCACCAGGGTCGCCACCGGCAGGCCACCGGCAGGAGTGGGCAGCAGCCGCGCCAGGGCGTACCGCGCCAGGGTCCCAAGAACGCCGCCGGTAGCTACCAGCGCGAGGGCCCGTGACTGCAGGTGCGGCGGTCGCGGGCCCGGATGCACGGCCCTCCTTAGGTCCAGCGGTGGCCCGAACCTAGCCCGGCGGCTAGCGGGGCCTTCCAGACGCCGTTCGTCAGGTGCACGACGTATGAGCCGCTGTTGCCGTCAGCGAACCAGACGTCGTGGCGGGCGGTGTCGAACGACGGGGCCGCCATCGCGTTGGCGCCGGACAGCAGCGGCAGCGTGTTCGGGGCAGGCCTCCGCAGGCCAGGACAGGGGGACGGCGGGGCACGCGCACTGGCACTCCTCGAGACGGGGACGGCCTGTGCAATTAACTGGCGGCTAGGGCGTGTCTCCCTAGCTGAGCGTGGTTTGTGGGCGATGGTTGGTGCATGTCACGTGACCGAGTCCTGACCGATGCGCAGTGGGCCCTACTGGAGCCGCTGCTGCCGAGTTCGAAGGGCAAGCAGAGCAGGCCTTTTCACCGATCATCGGCAGGTCCTTGAGGGCATCGTGTTCCGGTTGCGGACGGGCTGTCCGTGGCGGGACCTGCCCGAGAGGTTCGGGCCTTGGCAGACGGTGTGGAAGCGCCACGCCCGGTTCAGCAAGGACGGCACCTGGGATCAGAT
>JAYTHS010000238.1:0-1311 GCA_043732345.1 Frankiales bacterium
CTTCAAGGACGTCAACGACACCTTCGGTCACCACTACGGCGACGCGCTGCTCCAGCAGGTCGGACCCCGCCTGTCCGCTGCCCTGCGGGCGGGGGACAGGGTTGCTCGCCTCGGTGGCGACGAGTTCGCCGTACTGCTGCAGGACGTCGCGTCCGTCCCGGACGCGCTCGTCGTGGCCCAGACCCTGCGAGGCGTGCTGGACCGGCCGTTTCAGGTGGAGGGCATCGAGCTCGACGTGGAGGCGAGCATCGGGGTCGTGCGGTCGGGCGAGCACGGTGATGATCCGACTGTGCTGCTGCAGCGAGCCGATATCGCGATGTACGTCGCGAAGTCCGAGCAGGCCGGCGTCATGGTCTACGACCCGGCCGTCGACGGACACTCCCCGGCCAAGCTCGCGCTGCTCGGCGACCTGCGGCGCGCCCTGGAGCGGCGAGAGCTCGTCCTGCACTTCCAGCCCAAAATCAGCACCAAAACCGGGGACGTCGTCAGTGCCGAGGCGCTGGTGCGTTGGCAGCACCCCGAGCGCGGCCTGCTCTACCCGGACGCCTTCATCCCGCTCGCGGAGCACACCGGTCTGATCGGTGCCCTCACCGGCTACGTCCTGGACGAGGCCCTCGTCCAGGCCCGTGCGTGGTTCGTGGCAGGGAAGGCCCTGCCGGTGTCGGTGAACCTGTCCGCACGAAACCTGCTGGACGAGGACCTCCCCGAGCAGGTCGCGGACCTGCTCGCCGTGCACTCGGTCCCGGCCGAGCTGCTCGAGCTCGAGGTGACGGAGTCGGCGCTGATGACCGACCCGGTCCGGGCGCGGCGCCTCTTGCAGAGGCTGGCGGACCTCGGGGTGCGCATCTCCATCGACGACTTCGGGGCGGGATACACCAGCCTCGGCCAGCTCAAGAGCCTGCCTGTGCACGAGCTGAAGATCGACAAGTCCTTCGTCATGACGATGACGACCGACCGCAGCAACAACCTCATCGTGCAGAGCGTCGTCGACCTCGGGCACAAGCTGGGGCTGTCGATCGTGGCCGAGGGCGTCGAGGACGAGGAGGCACTGGTGGCGCTGCGCGGCTTCGGCTGTGACATCGTCCAGGGCTACCACCTGAGTCGACCCGTCCCCGCCCCCGTGCTCGACGCCTGGCGGCGCGACCGGCGGCCCGTCCCTGCACCATCGCCACGTGCACTGGTGGACGTCACCGTGGTAGACGTTGCCCGAGCCCTCTGATGCACGGCCGTCCACCGGCTGGCCTACGTGACGTCCCACCCGACTGGCAGCCCACGGCCATGTCAGCGGACTGACGCGACCAGACGCGCCAA
>JAYTHS010000239.1:0-4675 GCA_043732345.1 Frankiales bacterium
CCGTTCGCGCGATCCAGGTCACGGACGACCTCCGCGAGTCCGAACCGGACGGGCCAGGAACCTCCGGTCGGCGTGCGGCCGCGGGCTACGAGATCTCCCCGCCCTGACCGTCCGTCCGGATGTCCGCGATGTCCTTGCAGGTGTCGCAGATCGGCAGCGACTTCGGGTCCTTGGACGGCGTGAAGACGTGTCCGCAGAGGGCTTCGACCGGCGTACCGAAGATGTAGGCCTCGGTGACCTTGCCGGGGTCCTTCACGATGTGCGCCACCGAGCCGGGGTCCTGCAGCTCCCGTTCCTGCGTGCGTTCCTCGATGATGGTGCCGGTACCGATGAGGGGTGTTGTCATGTGCCCATCCTGGCTCATCGTGCTACGGCGTCCACCCCCGGACCGGTCGGGTGATCTCGTCCACAACACCCCGCCCCGGGGCTTGCCAGGACGGCGAACTGGACTAGCGTTGTCGTCGTTCCTCCTCGTCCAAGGCCCCCGGTCCCACACACGTCGCCACGAGCGACACACCGCCGAGAGGCGACCTGACGAGGCGGGGCAGTGACCGCCCCGGGGTGACCCGGGGCGGTCGTTCCCTTCCTGCCCATCGCCGCGACCCAGGAGGTCCCGTGCCGTCCCGCGTCCGCACCATGGCCCCGCACGTCGTGGATACCCACGAGGCCCGGGTCGCCTCGCACGAGGCGGCCCTCGTGCTGCGCCTCGAGCAGGCGCTGTCCACCCTGCCCGACGCCGAGCGCACCGCGGTGATGGCCTCGATTGGCTTCCAGGGCGGCTCCGTCGGAGCGGCCATGGAGCTCGGGCTCGAGGTCGACGACGCCGACGCGGTGACCCGCAACGGCCTGCAGCTGCTCCGGGCAGCCCTGGCCGACCTCGACGCGCACGGTGCCCCCCTGACGTGAGGTCCCTGCTCGCCCGCTGCCGCTTCGCCGTTTTCGCTGTCACCGCCTTCGCTGTCCCCGCCTGCTCGACCCCTGCGACGGAGCAGACGACGTCCGCCGCACCCCCGTCCCAGGCCGCTGGCCCGTCCGGGACACTGGCTCCCGGGACGCGGTGCGTGGCCCGGGACGGTCTCCCGGACCCCCGCTGCACGCCAGGCCAGGCCGACCCGCGGGTCACCCCGGACAACGTCCGCTCGACCATCTGCCGGCGCGGTTACAGCGCGTCGGTCCGTCCGCCGCAGCAGGTCACCTACCGGATCAAGGTCCGCACCACCCGCGCGTACGGCGTGACCGTGCCTTTCTCCCAGGTCGAGCTCGACCACCTGGTGCCGCTGTCGCTCGGGGGCGCGAGCACGGACGCCAACCTGTGGCCCGAACTGCGCGGCGGCCCCCGCGGCGCCGCAGTCAAGGACGACGTCGAGGTCCGGCTGCACGATGCGGTGTGCTCGGGTCGGCTCGGCCTGCGGGCGGCCCAACGGGCGATCGCGTCGGACTGGACCACCGCCCGCTGACCTCGGTGTCAGGTGTCGTCGGCGGCGCGGGACAGGACCAGCACCCCCGCGACGGCCAGGGCCGTGCCGACCAGCGCTGCCGTCACCCGGGTGGGCGATCCCGGCAGCCGCTCGTGCAGCACCAGGACGGCGAGCACGACCGCGACGGCCGGCTCACCGACCGACAGCGCAGCCAGCGGTGCGCTCAGCGCGCCGGTCTGGAACGACGCCTGCGACAGCGCTAGCCCCAGCATGCCGACGGCGAGGGCGGCGTACGGCAGCCCGGACCGGAACAGCGCCGGCAGGTCGTCGACGCGTCCGGCGCAGACGGCCAGCAGCACGCTGCCCGCACCGATGACGACGCCGGCGGCCATCCCCGACGCGGCCGGCGCCACGCGCGGCACGCGCCGCGCCAGCAACAGGAGCACCCCCGTGGCGGCCACGACGACGACGGCGGCAACGACGCCGTCGTGCAGCGTCGGCACCCGGCTGGTCCCGGTCGTCGACAGGGCCGGCCCGAGCAGCGCCAGACCAGCGGTGCACAGAGCCAGGCCAACACCCTCTCTACGGTGCAGCCGGCGGTGCTCCAGGGCGGCGGACAGCGCGACCGCAACCGGCAGGCCGGCGACCAGCAGCGGCTGGACGAGCGACACCGCGCCGAGGCCCAGGGCCACGGCCTGCAGGACCACGCCGACCACGTCGGCTGCGGTGCCCGCGAGCCACCGGGGCTGCCGGACGAGGGTGAGGAGCAGCCCGGCGGTGCGCTCGTGCTGGCGGGCCTGCTCGTGCTGCAGCGCGGACGCCAGCCCGAAGGACCCTGCCGAGCCCAGGGTGGCGGCCACGGCCCCGGCCACGCTCACCGGGCGGCGAGCCCGTGGTCGGCGACCGGGCCAACGGCCAGGCCCCGCTCGGCGCACCAGTCGAGCAGCAGTGGCAGGGCGCCGTACGTCGCGCGCCAGGAGCCGGGCTCGCTGGTGCAGTCGGAGTCGTGCAGCAGGACGGTGCCGCCGTCGAGCACCCCAGCG
The DNA here is from genome assembly GCA_043732345.1 of Frankiales bacterium. Taxonomy (GTDB): domain Bacteria; phylum Actinomycetota; class Actinomycetes; order Mycobacteriales; family SCTD01; genus RYN-111. The sequence goes on from JAYTHS010000239.1 coordinate 2,462, forward strand.
GTCACCTGTGACAGGACCGAGGTGGGCGTGCAGGTGCGCGTCCAGTCCTTGCCCCAGGCTGTCCAGAGCACCGTCCGCAGGCCGAGGCCGCGGGCCGCGGCCAGACCGGCCGCGGTCAGCGCGCCGTACGGCGGACGGAACAGGCGGGGGCGCACGCCGGTCTGGGCCTCCAGCAGGTCGGTCGTGCGGGCCAGCTGGTCCCTGGTCCGGCGGCCGGGCAGGAGCTGCAGGTGGTTGGTGTGGTCCCAGGAGTGGACGGCCACTTCATGACCCTCGTCCCGGAGCCGGCGCGTGAGGTCGGGGGAGCGCTCGGCCATCACCCCCAGCAGGAAGAACGTCGCCCGCACGTCCCGCGATGCCAGCCGGTCCAGGAACCGGGGCGTGCTGTCCGGATCGGGCCCGTCGTCGAAGGTCAGCGCGAGGTGCCCCGGCCGGCCACGCCCGTTGAGCCCCGGGGTGGCCGGCTTCAGGGCCGGCAGGAACGTCAGCAGCGGGGCGGCCTGGACGGCGGCCGCGGCGGCACCGGCTGTGAGGGCCAGCCGGCCCAGGCTCACGCCTTGGCCCACAGGTTCCGCATCGGCTCCAGTGGCAGTTGCACCGACGTCGTGGCCGCCCGCAGCGCGGCAAGGTCTCCGACGACCTGGGTCGCGGTGCGGCCCTGCTCGTCGAGCACCACCTGGGTCCCGGCGTCGAGGTCGGCCAGGGGTGACCCTCCGGGGATGACAGCGCTGGCCTGGGCGAGCTGGACGTGGTTCTTGTAGGCGAACACCCGCTCCACGACGGAGGACTCTCCGAGGCAAACCACCTTGGGACGCAGGTCACCAGCCATCAGGCCCGTGCTGGCCGCGGCGTCGAGGTCCACCCGCTGCCGGTCGGGGCTGCGGTGCCGGCCGTTGCTGTCGGCTCCCACGACGGTGACGCCCGCAGCGGTGAGGGCAGCGAGCCCGATGCTCGTGGGGGTGTGGTGCAGCGCCGCGCTGACGCGATTGCGGCGGAGCGCCGCGAGCACCAGCGGGTCGGCTAGCTGCGAGCGGCTGAGCACGGCAGCGGCGTAGACGGCCCGGCCGCCCTTGGCCACCCCCAGTTGCGTGTCGTTGGCCAGCGCCACGCCGAACGACAGGGACCCCATCACGATAGGCACCGTCACGGACATGGCGACCACCCGTTTGGTCCACGAGTGTGGGCGGGCGCCGGCCGACCACGACGCGGGCACGGTCAGCCCGGCCCCGGCCAGCTCGAGCAGCTCGTCGGTGGGGTCGGAGAGGAACAGGGCACGGGCCCGGTCGACCATGGCGGCACCGTCGTGGGTCCTGGCCAACCGCCGGAGCTCCGCGACGAGGTCGTCGGTCGTGTCGGCCAGCGCGGCCACGCCGGCGTCGCGCATGGCCTCGGCGTTGCGGTGGCCGTGGCCGGGCAGGCAGGCGTGACCAACGACGGGGATGCCGACGGCGAAGCCCTCGAGGCACGACAGGCCACCGGCGTTGTGCACCATCACGTCGCTGGCCGCCAGGACGGCCCGCATGTCCTTGGTCCAGCCCAGGGCGATCCCGATCTCGTCCCGGTCGAGCTCGGCGCGGAGCTCCTCGTTGCGCCCGCACAGCACGATCGGGGTCCCGACGCCTGACGCCTCGATCGCGCGGGCCGTCGCGGAGACGTCGCCGACTCCCCAGGACCCGGCGACGACGAGCACCAGGACCGCGTCAGGGTCGGTGACCCCGAGCCGCGCCCGGGCGTCTGCCCGCTCGTCTATCTCGACCGGCTCCCGGAACGTCGCCGGCAGGACGGGGCCCACCGCGTGCGACGGCGTACCTTTCCTGGACTGCGCGATCCGGGCACTGCCCTCGTACACGGCCAGGTTGAGGTCGACGCCCTCGTGCAGCCACAGGCCGTGCACGTCGACGTCCGTCAGGAACCCCACGACCGGCACGTCCAGCTTGCCGGCCTTGCGCAGCGCTCCCGTCGCCTGGCAGCCCAGCGGGTACGTCGAGATGACCAGGTCGTGACCGCCATCCCGCACCAGCCGGCGGACCGGACGCTTGCCCATCTGACCGAGCCAGCGGGCGACGGGCGACAGCAGACCACGGTCGATCCGGCCGTAGAGCCACTCATAGCTCGACGGGGCGTACTTGAGCTGCCCCTCGTACAGGGCGCGGTAGAACGGTCCGAAGCGTCCCGGCAGAAGAGTCAGGTAGTCGACCACCTCGGCGTCGGCCC
>JAYTHS010000240.1:0-4672 GCA_043732345.1 Frankiales bacterium
CGGATGCCGGTGCTCGAGCTGATCGAGACGGCCCGCGAGCACGAGGTCGTCGGCCACCTGGGACCCGACCTGCTCGGCCCGTCCTGGGACGAGGACGAGGCCGTACGACGCCTGTCAGCCGACCCTGCCCGGCCGCTCGTCGAGGCCCTGCTGGATCAGCGGAACCTCTCCGGGATCGGCAACCTGTGGGCCGTCGAGACCTGCTTCCTGCGCGGCGCCTCGCCGTGGACCCCGGTGGTCGACGTCAACCTGCCGGCCGTCGTACGGCTGGCCAAGCGGATGATGACGCACTCCCTGGACCACCCCGGCCAGGTGACGACCGGCGACACCCGGCGGGGTCACACGCACTGGGTCTACGGCCGGGCTGAGCGGCCGTGCCGGCGGTGCGGGACCCCCGTCGGCTTCCGCGACTCGGTGACCTCCAGCAACTGGCAGCGCGAGACCTGGTGGTGCCCGTCCTGCCAGCCCGGCCCCGCTCCTTCGCTGGCCGACCGCCCGACCCGGCCGGGGCAACGACGCGGCGTCAACGAGGAGTCCTTCGGGTCACGCACCAGGCGACTGTCCGGCCGGCCAGGGCTGGCCCGCTAGTGCCCGAGGGCGACACGGTCTGGCTGGCTGGCAAGCGGATGCACGAGGCCCTCGCCGGAGAAGTCCTGCTGCGCTGCGACTTCCGGGTGCCGCAGCTTGCCACGACCGATCTGTCGGGGCGCACGGTGTTCGAGGTCGTCCCCCGGGGCAAGCACCTGCTCACCCGGGTCGAGGGCGGTCTGACCCTGCACACGCACTTCCGGATGGACGGCAGCTGGCACCTCTACGCCCCCGGCGACCGCTGGACCGGCGGTCCGGAGTGGCAGGTCCGGGTCGTGCTTGCCAACGTCCGCCGGGTCGCCGTCGGCTACCGCATGCCCGTGATCGAGCTGCTCGCGACGTCGGAGGAGGACGCGGCGGTCGGACACCTCGGACCCGACCTGCTCGACGACGCCGTCGACCTCGATGAGGCCGTACGACGCCTCGCCGCGGACCCGGACCGGGAGGTCGGACTCGCACTGCTCGACCAGCGGCTACTGGCCGGGCTCGGCAACCTCTACCGCTGCGAGACGCTGTTCGTCGAGCGGCTCACGCCCTGGACCCGGGTCGGCGACGTGCCTGACCTGCCGGCCCTCGTGCGGCGCGGACAGAAGCTGATGATGGTCAATCGCGAGCGCTGGGAGCAGAGCACGACCGGGTCACTGCGCCGGGGCGAGGACCACTGGGTCTTCGAGCGCACCGGCAAGGCGTGCCGGCGCTGCGGTACGCGGGTCGCCTGCACCGAGCAGGGCGCCGCGCCGTACGCCCGGCTCACCTACTGGTGCCCGCGCTGCCAGGATGGGCCGGCGCCGAGCGCCCCACCGCGCAGGGAGCGCCCGACCGGCCGCACGAAGTACCGCCCCTAGTAACCCTGCCCCTAGGGAACTCTGCTCCTGGGAACCCTGCTGCTAGGAACCAGGCGTCAAGGCGGAGACGGCCTTCTTGGCCTTCTTCTTGGTCCGCTTGGCCGTGCGGTGCGCCTTCGTGCCGAGCCCGTCCAGGAGCAGGGTCAGGCCCGCTCCGAGCAGCCAGACGTCCTTCGCGAGAGCCATGCCGTCCGGGGTGGGGCGGATGCTGGTGCCCTCCTGCGTCATACCCGGGGTCTTGAGGTAGAGCTGGACGAGCCCCGCCCCGAAGGCGGTCAGCCCTGCGCCGACGAGCACCGGCGACACCCACGGGACGAGCAGCCCCGCACCGAGGGCCATCTCGGCCGCCGACAGCCCCGCCACGAAGGTCTTCGGCGACAGGGCACCGAACTGCGGGACCGCGCCGACCGCCATCCCCTGCAGCCCGGCCGCACCGGCCTGGTCCATGCCGCGCTTGCTCAGGCCCGTGTTGAGGAAGTACGCGCCGGTGGCAAGGCGCAGGGGGAGGTGGCTCGGTCGCACGGTGGGCCTCTCGTCGGTGGGGTTCGGTCTGGGCCTACCCGCTGGCCCCCCTCGGCAAGCCCGTCCTAGGGGGTGCCACCAGCTCCCGGGTCGCCGGCGGCCTGCTCGCCCTTGGTCAGCGCCGGTGCCGTCGGCGGGGCGGCGAGCTGGTTGCCCGACAGGCTGGCCCGGATCTGGTCGAGCCGGGCCTGCCCGGCGACGTCCATCGTGGACTTCTCGACCTCGAGCATGCGCCCCTCGACACTGGTGCTGGCAAGCTCGGCGCCGCCGAGAGCCTTGGCGTACCGCGCCTCGATCTTGTCCCGCACCTCATCGAGCGACGGGACGTTGCCCGGCGCCGACAGCTCGGACATCGACGACAGGCTCTTGGTGACCTGCTCCTGCATCTTGGCCTGCTCGAGCTGGCTGAGCAGCTGGCTGCGCTCGGCCAGCTTCTTCTGCATGATCGTGGCGTTGGTCTCGACGGCCTTCTTGGCCTGGGTCGCGGCCTGCAGGGCCTGGTCGTGCAGGGCCTTGAGGTCCTCCATCGACTTCTCGCCCTGCACGAGCTGGTTGGCGAAGGCCTGGGCCGTCTGCTCGTACTCCGCAGCCTTGGCGGTGTCGCCGGCCGCGCGGGAATGGTCGGCGAGCACGAGGGCCTGCCGGGCCGAGCCCTGCAGCTTCTCGACGTCCGACATCTGGCGGGCCAGCTTCATCTCCAGCTGGCGCTGGTTGCCGATGACGGCGGCGGCCTGCTGGGTCAGGGCCTGGTGCTGACGCTGGGCCTCCTGGATCGCCTGCTGGATCTGGACCTTCGGGTCAGCCTTCTCGTCGACCTTGGCTCCGAGGGCCGCCATCAGGTACTTCCACGCCTTGACGATCGGGTTCGCGGCCATGCTGCGGGCTCCTCCTGCGGGACGGTCGGACACACATCCTGTCATCAGGGTGCTGCTCAGGTCTGTGACAGTCGCCCGTCGCCACCTGCTGGGTAGCGTTCGGGGGTGCCTCGCTCCCAGGGTCTGTCCCGTCCGCTGCTCTCGCTGCTCGTGCTGACCTCGCTGGCTGGCTGCTCGAGTTCGGGTCAGACCACCCGGCAGGCGGCCCCCGCGGTCCCGACCCCCGGGACCTCGAGCGCCACCCCGGTGGCTGCGTCGACCAGCCCCACCGCCACGCCGGTGTTCACCGGAACACCGGCGGTTGCCGGCATCCCCGCCCTGCTGGACCCCCACGACGTGTACGCCGCAGACCGCCCCGGGCTTCTCGCCCCCGAGGCCCGCAAGGCCCGCTCGCTGATCTACGTGCCCGACGACGACGACGCGACCATCCACGTGATCGACCCCGCGACATACAAAGTTTTGCGGGTCGAGAAGGTCGGCCTGCTCCCGCAGCACGTCACCCCGTCGTACGACCTGAAGACGCTGTGGGTCGACAACGACGCGGGAAACACCCTCACCCCGATCGACCCCCGGACCGGCACGTTCGGTCGCCCTGTGCCGGTCGAGGACCCCTACAACCTGTACTTCACGGCGGACGGCAAGCACGCCGTCGTCGTGGCCGAGAAGCTGGGGCGGCTGGACTTCCGCGATCCCCACACGATGGCGCTCCAGCACACGCTGAACGTCCCGTGCAGCGGCATCGACCACGCCGACTTCTCCCCCGATGGCACCCACGCACTGTTCTCCTGCGAGTTCAGCGGGCAGATGGTCTGGGTCGACATGCAGCGCCAGAAGGTCGTCCGCAGCCTGACGCTGCCTCGCCAGAACGGCTCCCGCCCCAAGCCGCAGGACGTCAAGATCAGCCCCGACGGCAAGGTCTTCTACGTCGCCGACGAGAACAGCAACGGCGTCTTCCTCATCGACGCGGCCACGCTGAAGGTCCTGAGCTTCCTGCCGACCGGGCTCGGCGCGCACGGCCTCTACCCGAGCCGCGACAGCAAGGACCTCTACATCACCAACCGCAAGGGCAGCTCGGTGTCGGTGCTGTCATTCGCGACCCGCCAGGTGCGGACCGTCTGGCGCATCCCGGGCAGCTCCCCCGACATGGGAGGGCTCAACGCGGCCGGCACGGTGCTGTGGTTGTCCGGCCGCTACACCCGCGAGGTCTACGCGATCCGCACCTCCGACGGCCACCTGCTGGCGCGCATCCCGGTCGGGGGCTCCCCGCACGGGCTGTGCGTCTGGCCGCAGCCCGGCCGCTACTCGCTGGGCCACACCGGCGTCCTGCGGTGAGGCTGGCCCTGACGGCTGCCGGGGCCGCTGCCCTGTTGCTGACGGCCTGCTCGGCGTCGACACCCCGCGCGACGGGTACGACGGCTCCGACCACCTCGCGGGCCGCCGTGCCCGCCTCCAGCGTCCCCTCGTCATCCGCGACCGGTGGGCCCGGACCGGCGCCGGCCTGGTCGGCAGGTGCCCGCCTGCCCCTCGCCGTCAGCGAGGTCGGGGTCGCCGCGCTCGGCACCGACGTCCACGTCCTGGGCGGCTACGTCGATGGGCATCCGGGGTCGCGGACCCACCTGGTGCTCGACACGGCGACCGGACGCTGGCACCAGTCGGCCCCGCTGCCGGCAGCGCTCGACCACGTCGGGGCGGCGGTCCTCGGCGACAGGCTGTACGCCGTCGGGGGCTACGGCTCGGTCACGGGCGGCACCAGCAGCGTCTGGTCCTGGGACGCCGCAAGCGACAGCTGGACCCCGCGCGCCCCGCTGCCCGACCGCCGGGCCGCGGGGGTGCTGGTCGCCC
>JAYTHS010000241.1:0-14370 GCA_043732345.1 Frankiales bacterium
AGCCCGGCCCCTGGTCGTGCGCCACCAGCAGGTAGGCGATGACCAGCGATGCGGTCCCGAACCCGATGAACACCGCGGGGGCGACCCGGTCGACGAGCCGCTTGACGACGCGGGAGGCGAGCAGCAGCCCCACGCCGTACAGCGCCACGACCAGGCCCGAGACGGTCGCGGACGCTCCAGTGCTCTGCAGTGCCGGAGCCAGGTAGGTCAGCAGCCCGAGCAGCACGGCCCCCTCGACCAGCGCAAGCAGCAGCACCACCCGAGCCCACCCGCTGCGCAGCACGGTGCCGAGCCCGGCCTGCCGGACCGTGTCGGCCGGGGGCTCGGGCAGCCGGGCCAGCAGCACCGCGAGCAGCCCGGCCAGCAGCGTGGGGACGGCGAAGGCTGCGCGCCAGGACACGGTGGCAGCCAGCACCCCACCCAGCGCTGTGGCCAGGGTGAGGCCCGCGGCACTGGCCGCGTTGAGGTCGGTCAGGATCCGCTGCCGGGCGCCGAACGGCACGGCGTCCCCGAGGTAGACCAGGCAGGTCGGTACGACGGCGCCCATGGCCGCCCCTGCGATCGCGCGCGTGACCACCAGCAGTGTCAGCGACGGGGACAGCACGGCCAGAGCGCCTGCGACGAAGGCGATCCCGAGGGCGAGCCGCATCGTGCGCACCCGGCCGAGGCGGTCACTGCACAGGCCCCAGAACGGCTGCGACAGCCCGTAGAGCAGGTAGTAGAGCGAGGCGACCGACGCCGCCTGGGCCAGGCCGACGTGGAAGGCCGCCGCCACGGTCAGCAGGACGGGCCCGATCACGAACCGGTCAAAGCTCGAGGTGGCCGAGGCCCCCATCAGCAGCTGGACGTGCCGGCGCTGGACGGAGGGCTCCACCTGCGGACCAACCGCTGACGCGTCGGGACTACTCCCGTACGGTGCGTGTCGTGGACCTCGCCGACGGGCTCGTCGCCTTCGTGAAGAAGGACTGCCCGACCTGCGAGCTGGTCGTGCCCGTCCTGCAGCAGCTGGGCGTGACTGTCGTCGTCCAGGACGACCCGGCGTGGCCGGTCGGTCTGATCCGGGTGGACGACACGGCCCTGGAGCTGTCCTTCCGGGCCGATGTCGAGACCGTCCCGACGCTCGTGCGCCGGGAGGGCGGGCAGGAGACCGGCCGGGTCCAGGGATGGTTCCGCCCCCAGTGGGAGGAGCTCACCGGCGTCGCCGGCCTCGGCCCCGGACTGCCCGAGCACCGGCCCGGCTGCGGGTCGCTGTCGGTCGACCCGGACCGCGCGCCCGACCTGGCCCGGCGGTACGGCGGTCAGCTGCTGGCCAGCCGGCAGGTCGAGCTGGCCGACCTCGAGGACGACGTCGAGGCCGCCTACGCGCGCGGGTGGACCGACGGCCTGCCCGTCGTACCACCGACCCCCGAGCGGGTTCTGCGGATGCTTGCCGGGCGGGACCCGGCCGAGGTCGTCGCCGTCGTCCCGCCCGACCTCGTGACCTGCACCGTCGAGAAGGTCGCCGTCAACGCCGTGATGGCCGGCTGCCTGCCGGAGCACCTGCCGGTCGTGCTGGCCGCCGTCCGGGGCGCCTGCACGGACTCGTTCAACATGCACGGGCTGCTCGCGACGACCTACCCCAGCGGGCCGGTGGTCGTCGTCGGCGGGCCGGTCGCGCGGGCCGTGGGGATGAACAGCGGCGGCAACGCACTGGGGCAGGGCAACCGCGCCAACGCGACCATCGGGCGGGCCCTGCAGCTGGTGATCCGCAACGTCGGAGGCGGACGCCCCGGCGAGGTCGACCGGGCCGCGCAGGGACAGCCGGGGAAGTACACGTTCTGCTTTGCCGAGGAGCCTGCGGGCTCGCCCTTCGCGCCGCTGCACGTCAGCCGGGGACTGGCGGAGGGCTCCAGCGCGGTCACGCTGTTCGCCGGTGCGGGCAGCTCGGTCGTCGTCGACCAGCTCAGCCGGACGGCCGAGTCGCTGGCCCGCTCCTTCGCCCTCGCGTTGCGCGCGGTCGCCCACCCCAAGCTGGCGCTGGCCTTCGACGCGCTGCTGGTCGTCAGCCCTGAGCACGGCCGGGTGCTGCGCGAGGCCGGCTGGGACCGCGAGCGGCTGCTGGCCGAGCTTGAGCCGCTGCTGGTGCTGCAGCCGGAGGACCTGCGCCGCGGCAGCGGTGGCGTCGAGGAGGGGATGCCGCCCGGCCTGGACGCCGCGCCCCTCCCCAAGTTCCGTCCCGGCGGGCTGCTGCTGGTCCACGCCGGCGGCACCGCGGGCTTGTTCTCGACCGTCATCGGCGGTTGGGTGAGCGGGGCCGGCGGCAGCGAGCCCACGACAGAGGAGATCACGTGAAGGTCCTGGTCGACCCCACCTCGGAGCTCGCCCCCGTCGAGCGGCAGGTCAACGCCCGGCCCGCGTCGCTGGACGGCTTGACCGTCGGGCTGCTGGACATCTCCAAGGCCAGGGGCGAGGTCTTCCTGGACCGGCTCGAGGAGCTGCTGCAGGCCGATGGGGTGACGACCCGGCGCTACCGCAAGCCGACCTTCGCGAAGCCCGCACCGGTGGACCTACGGCACGAGATCGCGACGCAGTGCGAGGTGGTCATCGAGGCGCTCGCCGATTGAGGCAGCTGCACGTCGTGCAGTGTGCATGACATCGCCGACCTCGAGGGCCGTGGCCTGATCGGGGTGTTCCTGGCCAGCAGCGAGTTCGGGCACGCCGCAGACGCGCAGTCACGCGCCCTGGGGTTCCCCGCGCCGTACGTCCTGGTGCCCCACCCGATCCAGGACCGCACCGACGCCGAGCTGCGGGCCCTCGCCGACGCCGCCTACCCGGTGGTGGTCCGGGCCGTCACCGCCGGGTAGGAAGAGGGGCATGGACTACCGACACCTCGGCCGCGCGGGCCTCCGCGTCAGCCCCCTCTGCCTGGGGACCATGAACTTCGGACCGCAGACCTCGGAGGAGGACAGCCACCTGGTCATGGATGCCGCCCTGGAGGCGGGCATCAACTTCTTCGACACCGCCAACGTCTACGGCTGGAAGACGGGCGAGGGCTGGACGGAGCAGATCATCGGCCGGTGGTTCGCCCAGGGCGGAGGGCGGCGCGAGAAGACCGTGCTGGCGACCAAGCTGTACGGCGGCATGGGTGACTGGCCCAACCAGACCTACCTGTCGGCGCTGTCGATCCGCCAGCAGTGCGACGCCTCGCTGACGCGCCTGCAGACCGACCACATCGACCTCTACCAGATGCACCACATCGACCGGGACGCCCCGTGGGACGAACTGTGGGAGGCGTTCGACGTCCTCAAGCAGCAGGGCAAGATCCTGTACGTCGGGAGCAGCAACTTCCCGGGCTGGGGCATCGCCCGTGCCAACGAGCAGGCCAGCAAGCGCCACTCGGTGGGGCTGGTCAGCGAGCAGAGCTACTACAACCTGATGCGGCGCGAGGTCGAGCTCGAGGTCGGGCCGGCCTGCGAGGCGTACGGCGTCGGGCTCATCCCCTGGTCGCCGCTCAACCGCGGGCTGCTCGGCGGGATCCTGCGCAAGCAGGCCGAGGGCCGGTCCGCGAGCGAGGACACCCAGCAGCTGCTGGAGGCGAACCGCCCGGCCATCGAGGCCTGGGAGGCCTTCTGCGACGAGCTCGGTGAGGACCCGGCCGTGGTCGGCCTGGCCTGGCTGCTGCACCAGAGGGCCGTCACGTCGCCCATCATCGGGCCGCGCACCGCCGACCAGCTGGCCTCAGCCCTCCGGGCCGTCGACGTGTTGCTCGACGCGGCCGCCCTGGCCCGGCTCGACGAGATCTTCCCCGGCCCCGGCGGGCCCGCACCGGAGGCGTACGCATGGTGAAGGTCCTCGTCACAGGAGCCCGCGGCAAGGTCGGCCTCGCGGCCGTGAAGGCCCTGCAGGCAGCAGGTCACGAGGTCACCGCGACCGACCGTGGCCCCGCCGTCTTTGAGCGGCCCGAGCCCGGGGAGGCGGCGTACCAGCAGGTCGACCTGACCGACGCGGGATCGGCCTGGGCGCTCGTCCACGGGCACGAGGTGGTCGTGCACGTGGCGGCGATCCCGGAGCCGACGCAGCACCCGGCGCACGTCGTGTTCGGCAACAACCTGATGGCCACCTTCCACCTCATCGAGGCCTCGGTGCGGCTGGGGGTGCGGCGTTTCGTCAACATCTCCAGCGAGACCGTGCCCGGGTTCTTCTTCGCGGAGCGGGAGTTCCTGCCGGACTACGTCCCGATCGACGAGGACCACCCGATCCGGCCGCAGGACCCCTACGCGCTGAGCAAGCACTTCGGCGAGCAGCTCTGCGACGCCGCGGTCCGCCGCTCGGATCTGCGCTGCACATCGATCCGGCCCAGCTGGGTGCAGACGGCGGAGAACTACGAGCGCAACCTGGGCCCGCAGGTCCGCGACGCCGCAGAGCTGAGCCCCGGCTTCTGGTCCTACATCGACAACGAGGACCTCGCCGACGCGATCGTGCTGGCGGCCGAGACGGACCTGCCCGGGCACGAGGTGTTCTACATCGCGAGCCCTGACAACGCCGGCGGGCACGACTTCGCCGAGGTCGTGCAGCGCTACTACGGCGACCAGGTCGAGGTCCGGCCGCTGAGCCGGGTCGACGCCTCCGGGATCAGCTGCGCCAAGGCCGAGCGGCTGCTGGGCTACCGGCCCACGCGGTCCTGGCGCGACCACCTCGACGAGCAGGGCCGCGCCCGCTGATCAGTCGACCAGGGCCTCGCTGGTCTGGTCGGCCTCTGCCACCCGCACGTGCACGTGCGGGTGGCGGCGGGCCAGGTGCGGCTCGTAGGTCAGGCCGCGGCTGCGGGTGAGCCAGACCGTGCCCACGACCGCGGTCAGGGCGCAGATCGAGCCGCCGACGGTCAGGCTGCTGCGCGGCCCGAAGGCCGAGGCCAGCACTCCGATCAGCGGGGACCCGATCGGCGTACCGCCGAGGAAGACCAGTACGTACAGCGCCATCACCCGGCCCCGGACCTCAGGCGCACACCCCAGCTGCACCAGCGCGTTGGCGGTCGTGGTGAACGTCAGCGCCGCGATCCCCGTCGGGACCAGGACCACGGCCATCACGCCGTACGACGGGGAGAGCCCGACCGCGACCTCCAGCAGGCCGAAGGCCAGGACCGCCCCCAGCATGACCTTCGTGCGCGGGGGGCCCTTGCGCCGGGCGCTCTGTAGCGCCCCGAGCAGCGACCCGATCGCGAAGCAGGACGTCAGTACCCCGAAAGAGCCTGCACCGGTGTGGAAGACCTGCTTGGCGACCAGGGCCAGGGTGATCTGGAAGTTGAACCCGAAGGTGCCCACCATGAAGACCATGACCATCGGAACCAGCAGGTTCGGCCGGTCCCGGACGTAGCGCAGGCCCTCGCCCAGCTGCCCCTTGGCGCGGGGCGAGCGACGGCCGGGGTAGAGCTCGGCGGTGCGCATCAGCAGCAGCCCCGCCAGGACGGCGACGAAGCTGAGGGCGTTGCCGACGAAGACCCAGCCGGTGCCGACCGCGGTGATCGCGAGGCCGGCGACGGCGGGGCCGACGATCCGCGCCGAGTTGAAGGTGGCGCTGTTCAGGCTGACGGCGTTGGGCAGGTCCGCCGGGCCGACGAGCTCGCTGACGAACGACTGCCGCACGGGGGTGTCGACGACGCTGGCGAGTCCGAGCGCGAAGGCCAGCGCGTAGACGTGCCAGAGCTGCACGAGGTGGGTCAGGTCCAGCGCTCCCAGCAGCAGGGCGAGCACGCCCATCGCCGCCTGGGCGCCGATCAGCAGGCGGCGCTTGTCGTAGCGGTCGGCGAGCAGCCCGCCGTACAGGCCGAAGAGCAGGACCGGCAGGAACTGCAGGGCCGTCGTGACGCCGAGGGCCACCGCCGGGTCGGGCGCGATCTCGAGAACCAGCCAGTCCTGGGCGACGCGCTGGGCCCAGGTACCGGAGTTGCTGACGACCTGGCCGGCCGCGAAGAGCCGGTAGTTGCGGTTCGTCAGCGAGCGGAACATCTCCGGGGTGCTCACGAGCCCGCCAACCGGTCCAGGACGACGGCGGCCTCGCGCAGGACGTCGACCTCGGCCGGGCTCAGGTCCCGGAGCCGCTGCGCCAGCCAGGCGTCGCGCCGCCGGCGGTCGGCCTTGAGCAGCGCGTGGCCGTCAGGGCTGACGGCGACCAGGACCTGGCGCCGGTCGGTGGGGTGGTCGGTGCGCGTCACCAGCCCGGCGGCCTCCAGGGACGAGACCAGCCGGGTCATGGAGGGCGGCTGCACCCGCTCGCGGGCGGCCAGCTCGCCGGGCGTCAGCGGGCCGTGACGGTCCAGGGTGCCCAGCGCGGCCAGCTGGCCCAGCGTGTACGGCGTGTCAGAGCGCTGCTGGCGCAGACGACGGGCCAGGCGCATGACCGTGGTGCGCAGCTCGCTCGCAAGCAGGGTGTCGGCAACGGCCATGCCCTGAGCATAGGTCATTACCTGTGCTAACGATCGGGCGTCAGGGCGAGCGCCCCGCCGTACCACCGGGGCCTGGCCGACCTGGCAGGCCGTCGCGACGTTCAACCTCGCTGACCTCGCTGCCTCGCTGCCTCGCGACCTCGCGACCTCGCGACCTCGCTGAAGATGTGTGGCTCCAACCACATGGTTCGTCCCGGTGTGTCTGGTTCCAGCGGGTGGACGACCGAGCATCTTCAGCGAGGTCGGGGGTCGTCACCTGCGATGGGACGATCGTCCGGGCAGCTGCGGGGGCTGTCGTAGGTGCGGACCCGCGCGACCGCCAGGCACCGCGGCCCATGGGCCATGGGCCATGGCCCATTGGGGCCAGGGCTGTGCCATCGACCGCCAGGCACCGCTGTCCATGGCGCCAGGGCTGCGCCACTCCGGCAGAGGAGGCCGTAGCGTCGTTGCCGTGCCCCTGTTCACCAAGGCCGGCGTCGAGCGCCGCCCGGACCCAGCGCCGCTGGAGACCGATGACGCGCGCCTCGTCGCCGCCGGGACGCTGCTGTGGGCCGTCGCCGGGGTCGTCCTGGGCGTCGCGGCCCTGTCCGGCGCCGACGTTCCCGGCTGGTGGCTGGCCATGTGCGGCTGCGGCACCGTGCTCGGGCTGGTCGGCGTCCGCTTCTGCCGCCGCCGTCAGGCCGCGCTCGCCCGTGACCGCGGCTAACGGCACTCGCCCGCGGCTGACCAGGCCGTCGCCCCCGGGAGACCCCAAGAACCGCCCCGCAGCGCCCGGCCAAGCCCTAAGGTCCGCCCCATGACCGACCCCTGGGGCACGCCTGACCCGAACGCCCAGCAGGCCGTCCCGTCGTACGGTCAGCCGGGACCCAGCCTGGACAAGGGGGCGCCAAGCGCACCGCCGGCCGGGTACGGCACCTCACCCCGCGGGAACGGCGCTCCGCCGACCGGGTACGGCGCTCCGCCCACCACCTACGGCACCCCACCCGCCACCGTCCCCAGCTGGAGCGAGCCGACGGGCGACGGACCGATCGGCCAGATCCGGCGCACCGGCATCAGCATCCTGCTGTTCGCGGTGACGCTCGGGATCTACAGCTACGTCTACAACTACAAGGTTCACAAGGAGATGCAGCAGCACAGCCACCGGGGTCTGGGTGGTGGCATCGCCCTGCTGCTGACCTTCGTGGCCGGGATCGCGATGCCCTTCGTCACGCCGGCCGAGGTCGGGTCGCTCTCCACCCGGCGGGGCGAGAGGGCCCCCGTCAGCGGCTGGACCGGCCTCTGGGTGGTCCTGCCCGCCCTCGCCGGGTACGGCGGCCTGATCGTGGCTGCCATCAGCGCGGCCGTGACCTCCACCTCGACCGCCGAGGGGACGAGGCAGATCAGCAGCGGAGCAGGTGCCGGTATCGCGGTGGGCGCCCTGTTCGCCGTAGTCGTGGCGGTCGCGGGGGCCGTCACGTGGTTCGTCAAGACGAACGGCGCACTCAACCGCTATTGGCGCTCCGTCGGCGCCGAGGGCTGATCAGCTGGCGTGACCGTCCGGCGTCTCGGTGTTCGGCGTCCCGTCGTTCGGCGTCCCGTCGTTCGGCGCCTCGGTGTCCGGGGCCTCGCCGACGGGCCCGCCCTCGGTGATCTCGAGGTCGTCGTCGCCGCTCACGACCAGCGGCAGGGTGCTGGCGTGGGTCAGCTCGACCGCGGTCTCGCTGTGCGCCCCGCAGCCGTGGTCCAGGGAGACGACGCGGCCGTCGTCGGGGCTCTGCCCGTTGGCGCAGACCCCAAAGACCGCCCGCAGCGAACCGGTGAGCCCGACGCGGAAACCGCAGTCGAGGCACTGGCCCGGCGCCTGGCGGGCCATGGGCGCCGAGGGGCCGCGGTCGCCGTCGTACCACCGCTCCGCGGCATCGTCGCGACCGTCCTGCGACAGCACCCGAAGGCGACCCAAGCCGAGCTCCCAGAAGACCTCCGCAGCCAGTTCGCCCTCCGGGTCGGCGTACGCCGGGACAAGGCGGGTGTCATCCGCCGCCGGGGGCAGCAGGTCGCCGGGCGAGAGGTCCTGCGGCTCGACGCGGTCGCTGTAGGGGACCCAGGCGGGCGCGACGAGGGCCCCGACACCGGGCAGCAGGACAACCTCGTCGACGGTGACCGTGTCGGTGCCGTCGGCGCGGGCCACCGTGACGGCCCACTGCCAACCGACGTACGCCGGGTCGGTGCTCTCGAAGGAGTGGGTGACCACCAGTGCGTCGTCGGCCACGGCACCCAGGTGCTCGCCGACCGCGGAGCCACCGACCTCCCGGGCCACCCCGCGGGCCAGCTCGACCGCGGCGACCAGGGCGGGGTCGGGTGCGGTCGCGTCAGCGGTCAGCGGTGTGGCAGGGCCGGTGGCGGGGTCGGTCGAAGTCAGCACCGCACCAGTGTCAGGCACGACCGGTGCTGCCTCGGCCCGCACCGGGGTCTCGGCCAGGCCGGACGGCGGCGCGAGGGGGGGCTCGGGAGTCGGCTCGGAGCCTGAGGCCTCGTCGCGGAGCGGCACGAGCGTGCCGGATACCCTCGAGGTGATGTCGCGCAAGATGCGACGCATTCCTGGCATGGCTGTAGTCCACCACGACGCGCGGCCCACCCCGACCTCGGAGCTCCCTGATGACCGCCCGTCGCAAGGCCCTCACCGTCGCCGGCAGCTCCTTCGCCTTCGTCGCCCTCGCCGGATGCCAGAAGCCGACCCCTGCGGTCACCCTGGTGGCGGACGGCGAGCGGGTGCGCAGCGAGTCGACGGTCTGGTGCCGTGACGGCCAGAGCATCGCGGCCAGGAACTGCGTCACCCACACCTCGCGACTGACGGTCCTGCGCGTCAAGCAAGGCGCGCAGGTCGGCGTCGACGTCGACCGCACGCTCGCCACGCACGGCTGGTACCTCGTGGACACCGACGCCTCGCAGCGGTCCGCCGTCCAGAACGAGCACTACTTCACCTTCAACGCCGACTTCGCCAACCGCAAGACGCCGGGCGTCATCAACCTCGACGTCCGCTCGGTCGACCGTGTCGCGGAGAAGGCGACCGTCACGGGGTCGTGGCGCTTCCAGCTCGTCCAGAAGTAACCCTCAGGCCTCGAGCTCGTCGGCGATCGCCCGCAGGATCGTGGCGACCCGGTGGCCGGTCTCGCGGTCGGGGTGCTTGCCACGGCGCAGCGCCGGCTGGACCTTGAGCTCGATGAGCCGGACGGTGTCCTCCACCATGACCTGCAGCTGCTCAGCGGGGCGGCGCGAGGCCGCAGCCAGCGACGGCGGGGCGTCCAGGACCCGGACCGACAGCGCCTGCTCACCGCGCTTTCCGGCCGCCACCCCGAACTCCAGCCGCATGCCTGGCCTGAGCTCCTCGACCCCGTCCGGCAGGGCCGCCTTGGGGACGAAGACGTCGCCCCCGTCGTCGCGCGACACGAAGCCGAACCCCTTGTCCCGGTCGTAGAACTTGACCTTGCCGGTGGGCACGTCGACCTCCTGTCGTAGACCCCGGACCCTAGTGCCCGCGACAGGCCGCCCGCGCCCCTAGCCTGGCAGGGTGACCGGACGCCACGACGCTGCCCTGAACCGCCGCCCGGGTGACCTGCTGGTCCGCACCGGCGCCGCGGTGTTCGGCCTGGGCGTCGTCGGGGTCGTGCTCATCCTCGTAACGTTCCTCACGGGCAGCCGACGGGATGCCCCCACGTCGCTCGACCTGGTGGCGCTGCTGCTCCCCGTTGGCTTCGGCATGGCCCTGCTGGGCCTGCTCCGCGGCGTGCGGTCGCACCGCAAGAGCGACCGGTAGCGGAGCTGCTCAGGCCCGGGCGACGTCGGCGGGGCCTGAGTTGAGCGACCCAGACGCGAACTCCCGCACCTGCACCGTGCTGAACCCCTCAACCTCGACCAGGGCGATCGCCCGCTCGTCGCACCGGGCCAGCGCTGCCGCGTCCAGCTCCAGCCGTGCCGCTCCACCGCCCAGGTCGCGGACCCGCACGTGCTCGGGGTCCAGCAGGTCGCGCACGGCGGTCTCGGCCCGGTCGACGCGGGCCAGCCGCTGGGGGGTCACCTGCACGCCGTACGCCAGGCGGCTCGCGAGACAGGCCAGCGCGGGCTTGTCCGCGGTCCCAAGCCCCCACCGTCGGCTGGCCTCCCGCACCTGGGCCTTGGTCAGCCCCGCGGCGAGCAGGGGGGTGCGCGCTCCCCGGTCGGCAGCCGCGCCGATGCCTGGACGAAAGCCCGCGACAGCATCGTCGGCGTTGGTGCCGGTCGCCACGTATGCCAGCCCGAGCTGCTCCGCCAGTGGTCGCAGGGTGTCCAGCAGCGTGGCCTTGCAGTGGAAGCAGCGGTCGGTCCCGTTGGCCACGTACCCCTCGCGCGACAGCTCGTCGGTCCCGGGCGTCAGGTGCCGCACACCCAGGCCCAGCGCATACGCCGTGGCGTCCGGCAGCTCCTGCGCGGCCAGGCTCGGGCTGACGGCGGTCGCCGCGACCACCCGGTCGCGGCCGAGCGCCCGGACCGCCGCAGCGAGCAGGAAGGCGCTGTCGGCCCCACCGGAGAACGCGACGAGCACGCTCCCCAGCTGCTCGAGGTCGCAGTGCAGCGCAGCCAGCCGGGCCTGCAGCACGTGCTCGGCCAGCCACTCCGGGAACGCGGTCAGGTCCCCGAGCAGCACGTCCGCAGCGGTCGGTTCGCTACCCCCGGTCCGGACCCCCACGGCGACCGCGCCCGCGACCCGGGCACCCACGACGTCGTGGGGGTGGTCACCGACGTAGACCCCTGCCCCCAGCCCCAGCAGGGCCTGACCCTTGGCCTCGCGCCAGGCCGCACCGACGACCACGTCGACACCCAGCCCGACCGCGGCCAGAGTCCGGCGAGCCAGCCCCTCCTCCTTGGCCGTCACGACGATGGCCCGGCCCCCGTGCCCGCGCACGGCAGCCAGCGCCGCCGCCGCTCCCGGCAGGGGTACGGCGAGGTCGACGACCTCAGCCATCAGGACCCGGAAGCGGGCAGCAACCCGTGCGACGTCCGACTCCTGGAACCACTGCGCCACCTCGTGCTCCAGTGGCGGGCCGAGGCGCGAGGCCCACAGCTCAGGGTCGACGCCGACACCCTCCTCGGCAGCGATCCGAGAGACCACCGCGACCACGCACGGGCGGGTGTCGACGAGGGTGAGGTCCAGGTCGAAGCCAACGACGAGGTCCACGGCCGGCACACTACGGCCGGGTCGGGTGCAGCACGCCCACAGCGGACGGTGCCACACATCCCGTGCCCGCCGCTCGCCACGCCGCAGGGTGCAGCGGTCCGCATGACCCCGCCGTTCCCGGACAGCGGGTCTGCACCCCGCCGACTAACCTCGACTGGATGGACCGGACCGCGCCCCGCAGCCTCGCGGAGGCCTTGCGTTCGTGGCCCGACGAGCGCTTGGCGCGGCTGCTGCAGGCTCGGCCCGACCTCGCCGTACCCGTGCCTCCCGACCTCGGGGTCCTCGCGTCGCGGGCCGCCGTACGGCTGTCGGTGCTGCGGGTCCTGGACACCCTCGACGCCTTCCGGCTGGCCCTGCTCGAGGCCCTGTGCGCGTACGACGGGGCGTTCGGCCGACAGCAGGTCGCCCAGCTGGCCGGCAAGGGCGTGACCGCGGCCCAGCTGACCGCGGCGCTGACTAGCCTGGAGGACCTGGCGCTGGTGTGGGGCGACGACGCGGGCCGCCACGTCGTGGGGCCGGTGCGCGAGGTCCTGGCGGGCAGCACGGGGCTCGGCCGTGGCTACGCGGTGCTCCTGGCACAGCACACCGGTGCCCGTCTCGGTGCGCTCGAGGCGCGGCTCGGCGTCCAGGGGCTGCCGGACGTCGTCGCCCACCTGACCGACCGCGCCCAGCTTGCCGACCTGGTCGGGCAGGCCGACGAGGGGGCCCGCCGGGTGCTCGAGCAGCTGTCCGTCGGCTCACCCTTTGGCACCGTGCGCGACGCGCGGCGGCTGCCCACCGAGGACGACCTCGACAACCCGGTCCGCTGGCTGCTCGCCCACGGCCTGCTGGTCGCTGTCGACGACGTCACCGTCGAGCTCCCGCGCGAGGTCGGCCTGCTGCTGCGCGCCGGCACACCGCTGGGCGAGGTCAGCCCCACCTGCCCACCACTGCCCGCGACCAGGGTCGGCGTCGACGGGGTCGACCGGGCCGCGGCCCACGAGGCAGCCGACGTCGTCGCCAAGGTCGAGGCCCTGCTGGAGGCCTGGTCGGAGCAGCCCGCGTCGGTCCTGCGCTCGGGAGGGCTGGGGGTCCGCGACCTCAAGAAGGTCGCCAAGGAGCTCGACATCACCGAGCCCGGAGCAGCCCTGCTCGTCGAGATCGCCTACGCGGCAAGTCTTGTCGAGACCAGTGGAGGGGTCGACCCCCAGTGGGTGCCGACCCCGACGTTCGACCGGTGGACGGCGTCGCCGCCCGCCGAGAGGTGGGTCGTCCTGGCCCGGGCCTGGACGACGATGACCAGGCTGCCCTCCCTGGTGGGCCTTCGCGACGACCGCGACAAGGCGCTCGCCGCGCTGTCCGGCGACATCGAGCGGTCCAGCGCACCCGTGGACCGGCGCCGGGTCCTGGACCTGCTCGCCGACACCGCAGCGGGCACCGCGGTGATCGAGGCCGACGCTGTCGCCGTACTGGCCTGGCGCTCCCCCCGCCGGGGCGGGCGGTTGCGCGACCTGCTCCCGTCGTGGGTCCTCGGCGAGGTGGCCGTCTTGGGGCTGGCCGGCCGCGGAGGCCTGTCGAGCTTTGGCCGGCTGCTGCTCGAGGGGGCCGACCGCGAGGCCACCCGGGCGCTGGCCGCCCTGCTACCCGCCCCCCTAGACCATGTGCTGGTGCAGCCCGACCTCACCGTCGTGGCGCCTGGGCCGCTCGAGCCCCTGCTGGCACGCGAGCTGTCGCTCGTGGCCGACGTCGAGTCGACCGGCGGAGCGACGGTCTACCGCGTGGGCGAGGCCAGCGTCCGGCGGGCCCTGGACGCCGGACGCAGCGCCAGCGACCTGCACGAGCTGTTCCGCACCCGCTCCCGCACGCCGGTCCCGCAATCGCTCACCTACCTCATCGACGACATCGCCCGCCGGCACGGCCGGCTCCGGGTCGGCGCGTCGACGTCCTACCTGCGCTGCGACGACGAGTCGCTGCTCACCGAGGTGCTGGCCACCAAGAAGGCCGAGCCGCTGCGACTGCGCCGGCTCGCGCCGACCGTCCTGACCAGCCAGGCCCCGATCGGTCAGGTGCTCGAGGTGCTCCGCTCGCTCGGACACGCCCCGGCCGCGGAGGCCTCCGACGGCGCGGTGCTGGTGGCCCGCCCCGAGACGCGCCGTACGCCGGTGCGCCAGCGGCCTCACCGACACGGCGAGCCACCGGCCATGGCTGCGGACCAAGCGGCCCTCGCTGTCGTGGCGCTGCGCGCTGGGGACCTCGCGGCCAGGGCCGCCCGGCGAGCCCCCGTGACGGTGTCGCACGCCGTCGACCACCTGAGCTTCCTGCAGGCGGCGGCCCGCGAGGGGCGGCAGGTGTGGGTCGGGTACGTCGACGCACAGGGCCGCAGCACCAGTCGGGTCGTCGAGCCGCGGTCGGTCGAAGGTGGCTACGTCACGGCGTACGACCACCTCCGTCGCGAGGACCGGACCTTCAGCGTCCACCGGGTCACCGGGGTCGCCGACCTGGAAGGCGCGTGACCCGGAAGTGTCAGTACCCGACGAGCGTTGGAGCAGCTGATGACCACACCTACTGACGGCCCGCTGATCGTGCAGAGCGACAAGACGCTGCTCCTGGAGATCGACCACCCCCTCTCGGGCGAGTGCCGGGCGGCGATCGCGCCGTTCGCCGAGCTCGAGCGCTCCCCGGAGCACGTCCACACCTACCGGCTCACCCCGCTCGGGCTGTGGAACGCCCGCGCCGCCGGCCACGACGCCGAGCAGGTGGTCGACGCGCTGGTGCGCTT
>JAYTHS010000242.1:0-1306 GCA_043732345.1 Frankiales bacterium
GCCGCGTTTCTGGCCCGCTCCCGTCCCGCCACCGGCCTGCGGCTGCTCGACGCTGAGCGCCGGGTGCTCGCGGAGTTCGCCCGCGACACCGGTTCGGGCCACACCGGTCTGGGCGACACCGGTCCGGGCGACACCAGTCGGGGCAATACCGGTCCGGGAGACACCGGTCCGGTCAATTTGGGTCTGGGCAATACCGGGAGCAGCGACAACGGCTTCCCGTTCGCCAACATGTTCCACCAGCCCGATCTCGAGGCGCTTCTGCTCGCCCGGGTCCTGGACCACCCGCTGATCGTGGTGCACCGGGGCGCCGACGTCGTACGGCTGGAGCGGACCGCAGGCTCGACGGTTGTGCACGCGGTCCTGGACGGCACGGCGAGGGCGTTCCCGGCCGCGGTGGTGCTCGGGTGTGACGGGGCTCGCTCGACGGTCCGGGACCTGGTCGGCATCGCGATGCAGGACCTCGGCCCCACCGAGCGCTGGCTGGTCGTCGACGTACGCAGCGACCTGCCGCTCGACGCCTGGGGCGGTGTCGAGCAGGTCTGCGACCCCGCGCGGGCGGCGACGTTCATGCGGGTGGTCGGCGACCGCTACCGCTGGGAGTTCCAACTGCGGGGGGGCGCGGGTGACCCGCCGGAGCTGGGTCGGCTGCTGCGTCCCTGGACCGGCCGGGACGACCTCGAGGGGCTAGAGGTCGTGCGCGTCGCGACCTACACCTACCGGGCTGCCCTGGCCCGCCGCTTCGGCGACAGCCACGACGTCTTCCTGCTGGGAGATGCCGCGCACCTCACCCCACCGTTCATCGGGCAGGGGCTCGGCGCCGGGATCCGGGACGCCGGCAACCTGGCCTGGAAGCTCGCTGACGTCCTCGCGCTGCGGGCACCTGCGGCACTGCTCGCGACGTACGACGCCGAGCGCCGGCCACACGCCCGGGCCCTGATCAGGAAGGCCGCCCTGGTCGGGCGGGCCATGTCCTCGGGCACGGGGCGGACGGCCCGGGTCCGCGCAGCGGGCCTGGTGACTGTCGCCCGGGTGCCCGCCCTCCGCTCAGCCGTCGCCAGCCCGGTCTCGCCCCGGTTGCGGGTCCATGTCCCTCGCGGGTCTGTTCGCGTACGGCGGCTGCTCCCAGGCTCGCTGCTGCCCAACCCCCGGGTCTGTGTCGGCGACGGCTCGATTGTCCGGTTGGACGATGTGATCGGCGGTGGTGCGGCACTTCTCGTCGGTCGAGCTCCCGATCCAGCGCTGCTGGCGGCCTGCCGCGGGAGGGGGCTGACCGTCGTACGACTGGTGGCGGCAGGGCAGGCGGCGG
>JAYTHS010000243.1:0-1305 GCA_043732345.1 Frankiales bacterium
CCGCGGCCCAGCCGGCCGTCGACGGCGTTGTGCCACGACACGACCAGCGGGCCGACGCGGGCCAGGGCCGCCAGCGACCCGGCCCGCAGCCCGTGCGCGTGGACGACGTCGACCGACCGGGCCAGCGCGCGGAGTCGACGTAGGGCTGTCGCGTCACGCAGCGGGTGCGGCGACGACCCGATCTCGAGCGGGGTGGAGCGGGGGAAGTCGAAGACGGCGAGGGTCGACGCCGGCCCCGCGACCAGTGGTGGAGGGACCGCGTTGGCCAGCGACCTCACGTGCCGGCCCACCCCGCCCGTCGAGGTCCCCAGGACCAGCAGCACCTCGGTCACGTCAGGACCCGCCGACGCGCAGGACCCGCAGGCCCGAGGGGTCGAGCAGGCGGACGACACCCACGTAGCCGGCGCCGGCGATCGCGGCCAGCAGGACGGCCTCCAGCAGGGCGCCAGGCACCGAGCCCGCGGCGGGGACGGGCAGGGCCAGGCCCACGGCAGACACGACTGCGGCCGCCCCGAGGCCGGCGAGCATCGTCCGGCCCGCTCCGGGCAGCGCGGTCACCCGCCGCAGCCCGACGACCAGCAGGACCCCGGCCAGCGAGAGCCCGACGCTGTTACCGATCCCCAGCGCGACGACCCGAGGGACGTCCAGCTGGGCGGCCACGACGTCGACCAGGGCGACCGCCAGCCAGCCGATGACGGTGGCAGCCGCGGGGGTCCGCCCGTCCCCTCGGGCGTAGAGCGCCCGCCCGACCAGCGCGAGCAGTCCGAAGCCGAGCAGCCCGGGGGCGAAGGCCAGGGTCGCGTCGCGCAGGGCGTCGACCCGGTCTGCTCCCGGAGCCCCCATGCCGAGCACCGCCGCAGCCGGGCGGGCGACGACGGCCAGCACGGCAGTGGCCCCGAGCATCAGGACCAGGACGCCCCGCAGCGCCGAGCCGACCACCTCGGCGTACGCCCGCTCGTCGCCGCCGGCATGGTGGGCGGCCAGGACCGGGAAGGCGCTGGTGGCCAGCGGCACGGCCAGGACAGCCGCCGGCAGGACGAAGACCGCCGTGACGACGAAGAACACCACGACGTCCCCACGGGCCCCGGAGTTGGCCAGCCGCAGGGCCACCAGCAGAGCGACCTGCTGGGCGGCCAGGCCCGCCACGCCTGCCCCGGCGAGCGAGCGGGCTCGGGTGGCCACCCCGGCGGGAAAGCGCAGCGTGGGCCGCAGCACCAGGCCGCAGCGCCGCAGCGGGACCAGCAGCGACAGCGACAGGACGGCCACCCCCAGAGTGGTCCCGACCGACAGAGTCAGCTCGCGGGC
>JAYTHS010000244.1:0-1300 GCA_043732345.1 Frankiales bacterium
CCGGCTCGTTGCAGAGCAGGCCAACCGGCGTCTTCCCGCAGCTGGACTCCGGCACGGCGACGCGGCCGACCGGCCGGTCCGGGGCCTGAGTGACGACGCGACCCGTCGTACTGTCCGGCGCATGCGGTCGTGGATGTGGCCCGTCTGGTGAGGCCCCCCGGCCCTGACCACGCTTCAGGCCTCGGGGTCATCGTCGCCGGGAGCGGCGTCAGCGCCTTCCTGCCGGTCGTCCACCTCTGCCGCGGCTTCGGTCTGGACATCGGTGGCATCCCGATGGCCGCCGGCTTCGCTCTCGCCGTGTTCTCGGCGAAACGGCCGTCCAGGCGAGAAAGACGTCGGCCTGCTCAGGCTGGGGCCTGCAAGAACTGACCCAACAATGGGGGGCCGGTGAGCACGGACCTACTTGAACGAAGGCCGACCTTCTTCGACGTGTGGGACCTGCTGAACGGTCAGACGCTGGTGAAGCCGGGGACCAGCTCGCGGGCCAGTTGCTCGAGGAACAGCCCGATGTCGGTGACGATCCCGACGGCCTGGGCCGAGCCGCGGTCGGCGAGCTTGGTGACCGTGGCCGGGTTGATGTCCACGCAGACCAGCGGGATCGACGCGGGCAGGATATTCCCCGTCGCGATCGAGTGCAGCATGGTCGCCACCATGATCGCGAAGCCGACGCCGGGAAGCTCGGCGCGCATCGCCCGCTGCCCGACGATGACGTCGGTGTGCACGTCCGGGAGGGGGCCGTCGTCGCGGACCGAGCCGACCAGCACGAAGCGGTGCCCGCCCTGGACCATCGCGTGCATGATGCCGCCGGTCAGCACGCCGGAGGCGACGGCGTCGGCGATCGAGCCCGCCCGGCGGATCGTGTTGATGGCCCGGATGTGGTGCTCGTGCCCGTGCTCGACCCCCTTGCCCTGGGCGAGGTCGACGCCCAGCGACGTGCCGTACAGCGCCGACTCGATGTCGTGCGTCGCCAGCGCGTTGCCGGCGAACAGCACGTCCACGAAGCCCGCCTCGACCAGCGCGGTGAACGCCGGGGCGGCGCCGGTGTGCACGATGCCCGGGCCGCCGACCCACAGGACCTTCTGACCCTCGGCCTTGACCTCGCGCATCCGCTGGGCGATCTGCCGGACCAGCAGCGCCTGCGGCTTCTCCGACGACACCGCCGAGCTCATGAACTCAAAGGCGTCCCCGTCGGCGTTGTGCTCGCGCGCGGGCAGGACCACCTTGACGCCGCCGGCCCCGCAGACCAGGGATTGCCCCGCGAGCACGTCCGAGACTGGGACGGTGCGCACCCGGCCGTCCT
>JAYTHS010000245.1:0-1300 GCA_043732345.1 Frankiales bacterium
ACGCAGATCCCGTCCTGCTGCACGGTCTCGACGACCGGCCACGCAGCCGCCTGTCCGTACGGCGAGCGGGCCACGACGGCTGACAGCTCCCGGACGAGCGGGACGAGCTGCTCGGCCAGCAGCCGCACCCCGCTGGCGAGCACCGGTGCCGCGTCCTCGACGGAACGCACGACCCAGACGCCCCTGCCGTCGTACCCACCGGTCGCGGCCTTCAGGACGACGGGCCAGCCGTGGACGGCGGCGAAGGCGTCGAGCTCGGCAGCGACAGTGACGGGGGCGAACGGCGGCACCGGCACCCCCAGGGCGCTCAGCCGCTCGCGCATCACCTGCTTGTCCTGGGCGTGCAGCAGTGCAGCCGATCCCGGCAGAACGGTGTGACCCGCCGCCTCCATCGCGGCGATGAGCTCCCCCGGCACGTGCTCGTGGTCGAACGTCACGACCTCGCAGCCCGCCGCGAAGTCCAGCAGATCAGGCAGAGACGTGTGCGAACCGACCACCACGCCCTGCGCCACCAAGGCCGCGCTGTCATGGCTGGCGTCGGCCAGCACCCGCAGCGACAGGCCCATCGCGATGGCAGCCTGGTGCGTCATGCGCGACAGCTGGCCGCCGCCGACCATGCCCACGACGGGTAGGTCCATCGCTCCGCGGATCGCCACGCCGGGAAGGCTAGTGGTCGAGCAGCCGCCGGCTCAGGCGCGCGACCGTCTCCTCGTCGACCCCGACCGCGCTCGCCATCGCATGCACCCCGCCGTAGTCGCGGTCGACCCGGTCCAGGAACCGCTCCATGTTGCCGGAGTGTGGGCGCATCGAGTCCAGCGACCGAGCGGAGACGTCCGGGGCGTACGTCGGGCTCGCGACCAGCCGGTCCCGGACCGCCGCGATCCGCTCGCCCGAGGCGGCGTAGTCGGCGACGACCGCGTCGCGGGTGACCCCGACCAGCGACAGGGCCAGCGCGACGATGACGCCAGTCCGGTCCTTGCCTGCGGCGCAGTGCACGAGGACCGCCCCGTTGCGCGGGTCGGCGACCAGGCGGAGCGCGGAGGCGACGGAGGTGGGCGCGTCGGTGAGGTAGTCGGCGTACCAGTGGTCCATCGCATGGTCCGGTGCTTGCTCGTCGGGGACGGCACGGGCCAGGGCAGCCCGCCCCTCGAAGCCGTGCGGAATGAGGTCGAGGTGGTGGTGCGCGACGTCCAAGGCGCGCAGCGGCCCGGGGCCCTCCAGGTCCACCTCGGTGGCCGTCCGCAGGTCGACGACGGTCCGCAGACCGCGGTCCAGCAGGACCCGGACGTCACCCGGGGTC
>JAYTHS010000246.1:0-1300 GCA_043732345.1 Frankiales bacterium
GGCGAGCGCCAACACCCGCTGGACGAACACCGTCGCGATCCTGACCGGTGACTACCTGTTCGCCCGGGCCTCCGACCTCACGGCCGGGCTCGGCACGCAGGCCACGCACCTGCAGTCGCAGACCTTCGCCCGGCTCGTCGAGGGGCAGATCGCCGAGACCGCCGGCCCGTCGGAGGGCCAGGATCCGGTTGCCCACCACCTGCAGGTGCTCGCCGACAAGACCGGGTCGCTGATCGCGACCTCGGCCCGCCTGGGTGCGCTGATGGCGGGGGCACCCGCTGAGGTCGTCGACAAGGTCGCGACGTACGGTGAGCTGTACGGCGTCGCCTTCCAGCTCTCCGACGACCTCATCGACATCGCCAGCGACCCCGAGCAGTCGGGCAAGACCCCCGGCACGGACCTGCGCGAGGGTGTGGCCACCTTGCCCGTGCTGCTGGTGCGGCAGGGCATCGACGAGGAGTCCGAGTCGCTCGCCACGCTGCTCGAGGGCGACCTGTCGGGTGACGCCGAGCTGGCCGAGGCCCTGAGCCGGCTGCGGGCCCATCCGGCGATGGCGCAGGCGCGGGCGATCCTGCAGGACCACGCCGACCGGGCCCGCGTGGTCGCGGGGACGCTGCCCCCGTCGGCCGCGCGTGAGGCCCTGCTGGTGCTCACCGACTACGTGCTGGCACGAACAGGTTGACCACGGCGACCGTCCTGTCGCGGGGAGCTCTGCGGCTGGTGCTTTTCGACCTGGGGTTGGCGTGCTGCGCCGTCGAGTACGCCTCGGCCGCCCTGCTCGGGGACGCACTGTCACTCCTCGGGGCGACGGAAGGGCCGCTGCCGGTGGCCAACGTCCTGGTCGTCAGCGGCACCCTCACCGACGTGACCGCCCCGAGCGTGCTGGCGGCCTACGACGAGCTGGCCGAGCCCCGGAGGGTCATCTCCTTCGGTGCCTGCGCCGGCACCGGAGGCCCGTACTGGGACAGCTACGCGGTCACCAAGGGGGTCGACCAGCTGCTGCCCGTGGACGTCTACGTCCCCGGCTGCCCGCCCCGACCCGAGTCACTCGTGCAGGCCCTGCTGGCCCTCACGTGAGCCTCGCCGACGACGTCCCCGAGATCCTGGGGGTAGCCCCCGTCACGTCGTACGACGTCCTGCAGGTCCAGGTGGCCCGGGACGTTTGGGCCGAGACGGTCACGCGCGCCCGGGACGAGCTGGGCCTGACGTTCTTCGACGTGCTGACCGCCGTCGACGCAGGGGAGGGGTTCGACGTCGTGCTGCGGCTGTGGGGGCCCGAGCGTCGCGAGGGTCTGCTGCT
>JAYTHS010000247.1:0-1299 GCA_043732345.1 Frankiales bacterium
GCCGACCTGCTGACCGAGCTCCCCGTCGCGCTGCTGGTCCGCTCGTGATCCGCGTCTGGGCGCCGGGGGCCTCGAGGGTCGACCTCGTCGCCGAGGACCGGATCCCCCTCGAGCCCCAGTCCGGCGGCTGGTGGGCCGTCGACGCCACCGTGACCGACTACGGCTTCAGCCTGGACGGTGGACCGACCCGACCCGACCCGCGCGCGAGCTGGCTGCCCCATGGTGTCCACGGGCTCTCTCGGAGCTACGACCACGAGGCGTTCGCCTGGACCGACCAGCTCTGGAACGGCGCGCCGCTGGCCGGGCAGGTCCTCTACGAGCTGCACATCGGTACGTTCACCCAGCAGGGGACCTTCGAGGCGGCCGTCGACCGGCTGGACCACCTTGTCGACCTCGGGGTGACATCCGTTCAGCTGCTGCCCTGCAACGCCTTCGACGGACGGTGGGGCTGGGGGTACGACGGGGTGGCGTGGTTCGCCGTCCACGAGCCGTACGGCGGACCGGACGGCCTCAAGCGCTTCGTCGACGCCTGCCACACGCGCGGGCTCGGGGTCGTGATGGACGTCGTCTACAACCACCTGGGACCGTCGGGCAACTACCTGCCGGAGTTCGGGCCCTACCTCACCGCGGAGCACACCACCCCGTGGGGACCTGCGGTGAACCTGGACCGGGTGGGCAGCGACGAGGTGCGCCGCTTCGTCCTGGACAGCGCCCTGGCCTGGCTCGAGGACTTCCACGTCGACGGGCTGCGCCTGGACGCCGTGCACGCGTTGGTCGACGAGCGGGCGACCCACGTGCTGGAGGAGCTGTCCGTCGAGGTCGAGGCCCTCGGGGCCCGGCTGGGCAGGTCGCTGTGGCTGGTGGCCGAGAGCGACCTCAACGACCCACGCCTGCTGCGGTCCCGCGAGGCCGGAGGTGACGGCCTGGACGGGCAGTGGTGCGACGACGTCCACCACAGCCTGCACGCCACGCTGACCGGTGAGCGCGCGGGCTACTACAGCGACTTCGGCTCGCTCGCCGGCGTCGCAAAGGTCCTCACCGGTGCCTTCTTCCACGACGGCACCTGGTCATCGTTCCGGGGCCGCAGCCACGGCCGGCCCGTGCCGGACACGGTCCCCGGCCACCGCTTCGTGGTCTACCTGCAGGACCACGACCAGATCGGCAACCGGGCCGTCGGCGACCGCATCGCCGAGACCCTGTCGACCGGTCTGCTCAAGGCCGGTGCCGCCCTGGTGCTCACCTCGCCGTTCACCCCGATGCTGTTCATGGGGGAGGAGTGGGCTGCCCGCACCCCCTGGC
>JAYTHS010000248.1:0-1297 GCA_043732345.1 Frankiales bacterium
GCGGCGTAGCGGCGCAGGCTCTCCAGCAGCTGCTCGACCTCGGACGCGGGCAGCGCCGCGGTCGGCTCGTCGAGCACCAGTACGCCGCTGTGGGCGTCCTCGCGGTCCTGGACGGCTCGGATGATCGCGACCCGGGTGCGGTCAGCCGCCCGCAGAGCCCCGAGCGGGGTGCTCGGGAGCGCAGAGACGTGGAACCGCTCCAGCAGCTCGGCCGTGCGGGCGTGCAGCGACTTCCAGTTGACCTTTCCGGCGCGACTGGTCGGGAAGCGCGTCCCGAAGGCGATGTTCTCGGCCACGGACAGGTCCAGGAACACCGCGGGCTGCTGGTGCACGAAGCGCAGGCCAGCGGCGTAGGCGCTGTCGGTGGACCACGAGTCCGCGTCGACCGAGGTCTCGCCGACCTCGAGCCGACCGCCGGGCTCCGGCGTCACGACACCGGCTAGGCACTTGATGAGCGTCGACTTGCCGGAGCCGTTGCCACCGAGCAGGGCGTGGACCTCGCCCGGACGGATGTCGAGGTCGACCCCGTCCAGGGCGAGCACCCCGTTGTAGGCCTTCGACAGCCCGGTGACGGTCAGCGCCGAGGCGGTCACCGTTCCGGACGGCGATGGCCCAGCGGGCATTAGACGCCCCAAGCCTTCTTGTAGACGGCCTTGAAGTCGACGCTCGGGATGTACGGGCCGGAGGCCGGCAGACCGTTCGCCTTGTCGACCAGCTGCCAGCCCAGCCCGGCGTCTGCGATGGGGGCCTTGGTGAACAGGCTGTTCATCGTGTCGACGGCGGCGTAGGCGGTCCAGTCCGACGGCGCGATATTGACGGCGTTCAACCCCTGGCCGGTGCGGATGAGGTCCAGCTCGGGGGCAAAGCCCTCACCGCCCATGACGTAGAGCTTGCTGGCCCGACCGGACTGCGTGACCGCCGGGCCAATGCCCAGCAGGGTGGCGGCCGTGTAAGGGCTCTTCACCACGTTGGCCTCGGGGTGCTGCAGCAGCGCAGAGGTGACCTTCTGCTGCAGGTTCGGGCCGAGCTCAGCGCCAGTGAAGTCAATCTTGGCGACCACGGAGCAGCCGGGGCACTTGGCCATCTCGTCCAGAAAGCCCTTGCCGGTATAGCGCAGGACGGTGAACTCCTGGTCGTTGAAGAACACAACCTTGGCCTTGCCACCAGTGGCCGCGATGACGGCCTTGGCCTGGTCGGCTCCGTAGCCCTCGGTGAACTTGCCGATGTCCGAGGCGCCAGGGCCGTAGTTGATGACTCCGGTGAACAGCGGGGAGCCACCACCGCCAAACAGCGGGTC
>JAYTHS010000249.1:0-1294 GCA_043732345.1 Frankiales bacterium
CGGGCCCCGGCGGGCTCGAACGAGCTACGAGGGAACCAGCCCGGAGAGCTTCCAGGTGCCGTCCACCCGCTGCATCTGCGCGGTGAAGCGCAGCGGGACCGGCGCGAGGGCCGTGCCCCCGTTGTCGCTGGTGACCACGA
The DNA here is from genome assembly GCA_043732345.1 of Frankiales bacterium. Taxonomy (GTDB): domain Bacteria; phylum Actinomycetota; class Actinomycetes; order Mycobacteriales; family SCTD01; genus RYN-111. The sequence continues at coordinate 141 of JAYTHS010000249.1, forward strand.
CGAACGCCACCACTTCCGCGCGGTCACCCTGCAGCGTGCGCACACCGTCCGCCGTGACCTGCGCCTTGCTCGTCGTCTTGGCCTGGGTGACGGCGTCCTTGATGGTGGCGATGTTGGCCTGGTGCTTGCTGGCCATGTCCGGGGTCATGAGGGCGGTGGCGGCGGTGAGGTCGGAGCCGATGGTGGTGAAGGTGTAGCTGTAGGTCTTCTGCACGGCGTTGATGGCCGCCGCGGCGACCTCGCTGGTGGCCGCGGTGTCGACGAACGCGGTGTTGCCGCCGGTCGTGGCCGTGACTCCCGGCTTGAAGGACGCGACGACGGCGACGGCTCCGAGCAGCACCGCCAGCGTGAGCAGCACCGCCGCGACAGGCAACCCACGACGACGAACGATGGGCGGGACCGGGGTCTCGGCCCCTGGATCGTCACCGGCGACCTCGGCCGCCTCGGCCGGAGCCGTGCGGGGGACCTTCCGGATGACGACCGTCGGCGTGGCCCCGAGCTCGGCGGGGCGGTCGGGGGCCGGCGCGGCCGCGAAGACGGGAGCCGGGGGCGACGGGGCCTCGCGAGCGGGCTCCGGCCCGACGGGTGGCCGCTCGGCTGCGGCCGGCACCGGCGTCGGCTCAACCACGTCCGCTGGGCGCAGGGCCTCCTGCTCGAGTGCCGACGAGGTCTCGACGTCGGGGTCGGTCTCCAGGCCGCCGTCGCCAGAGGTAGCGGCCGGACCGAGGCCGCGGGTGCCGGCCACCCGTGGTCGGCGGGGCGGTCGAGGTCCGGCGGGGCCGGAGCGGCGCACGGGGGGCACTACGGCACTCTCCTGTTCAGGGTGGTGGTCATCGTCCCGCACCGTTCTGCGCGAGGCTCTGGAGGGCGGAGGCCTTCCACCCACTGTCCGTGCGCTGGACCGACATGCTCAGCGCGAAGCGCTGGGCTACCGGTTGCTCGCCCTGCGCCGTGGTGGTGACGTCGGCGAAGACCACCGCCGTCGCCGTGCCTGCGGTCGTGTCCAGGGTGGTCAGCGCCGCGTTCACGATCGTCACCGACGTGCTGCCGGGGTTTGCGGTCATCTGCTGCTCGAGCTGCGAGCGGGATGACTTGAACTGGGTCGCCAGGTCGCCGGTGACGACGCTGTCCCAGTTCGACAGGGTGCCCTTCAC
>JAYTHS010000250.1:0-1293 GCA_043732345.1 Frankiales bacterium
CCTCTCATCGTGAGCTTCCGGACAGCACCGTGGGCCACTGGGATGAGGTCGATCGGGTGACGATTCGCAACGGATCCTGCAGGAGGTCCTTGCGGCCGCAGAGAAGCGCCGCTGCAGGTACGCCGTCGACAAGCCGGTGATCGACCGTCAAAACCACCCTCGATCGGAGCGTACGACGACTCGACCGGGGCGGACGACGGGGGTCGGTGTGGCTCACCGCAGCCGGTCTGCCGACACACAGCGGGCGGGACCCTCGCAACCGACCATCCGCCGTCGAATACCGACAATCGACGGGCCGGTTACTGGGTAGGGCCACCCGGTCTCGACGACGAGGGCCTCGCCAGCCTTGCGGCTGCCACCACCGGCAACCAGCTCCGCCGCGGCGGCCAGCGCGAGCTCGAACTGCTCGCGGCGGGCACTCCAGCCGGTGATCAGCCTTCGCTTAGGGTAGTTGCATGAGGGAGATCAGCACGCGCAGTCACCGGGAGTCCGTCACGGTGCAGGCGTCGGCCGACGAGCTGTACGACCTGGTCGCCGACGTCACGCGCACCGGTGAGTGGAGCCCGGTGTGTCGGTCTTGCTGGTGGGACGAGGGGGTGGTGGCCGGTCAGGTCGGCGCCTGGTTCACCGGGCGAAACGAGCTCCCGCACCGGACCTGGGAGACCCGCTCGGAGGTCGTGGCCGCCGAACGTGGTCGCGAGTTCGCCTGGGTCGTGGGGGGCAGCTTCGTCCGCTGGGGGTTCACCTTCGCCCCGTTGGGGACGTCGACGGCGCTCACCGAGTCCTGGGAGTTCCTGCCGGGCGGGATCGCCATGTTCGAGGAGAAGTTCGGTGACGGCGCGCGCGTCCAGATCGCCGACCGAACGCAGCAGGCCTTGGTCAGCATCCCGACGTCGCTGCGGGCGATCAAGGCGATCGCCGAGTCCAGCCGCGTCGCCGGTGCGGCGGCCCGGCCGTGAGCGGGCTGCTCGGTGAGGTCGACCTGCCCGCGCCGATCGGCGACCGGTGGTGGCAGGACTACGTGCCGGGGTCGGTCTTCGAGTTCGGTTACGTGAGTGTCGACGAGAGCGCGATCATCGCGTTCGCCCGGAGCTACGATCCGCAGCAGATCCATACCGACCCGGCGTGGTCGGCGACGGGGCCGTTCCACGGGTTGATCGCCAGCGGCGTGCACACGATCGCGATGTGCATGCGCCTCTACGTCGACCACTACATCTCCCAGGTGGCCAGCCTGGCCTCGCCCGGCCTCGACGAGATCCGCTGGCCGCGACCGGTGCGGCCCGGTGACCGCCT
>JAYTHS010000251.1:0-14254 GCA_043732345.1 Frankiales bacterium
AGCGCGCAGCGCTCGGTGTCACAGCGCGCAGCGCTCGGTGTCACAGCGCGCAGCGCTCGGTGTCACAGCGCGCAGCGCTCGGTGTCACAGCGCGACGAGACGCACCTCGGTGGCTTTGACGGTGGCCCAGACCTGTCCACCGTCGGCCAGGGCCAGCTCGGTGGCGGCCGCTGCGGTCACCTCGGCGACGACCTCGGGCGTGCTGCGGACCACCACCCGGACCCGTCCGCCGATCGACCTCACGTCACCGACAGGCCCGGTCAGGACGGTGCGGGCGCTTCCCTCTGGAGGGAGCCGGTGCAGGGTCACGGCGGCAGGCGAGGCGAGCGCGAGGGCGGGTCGGCCAGGGGGCAGTGGCTCGGCGGCACCGAGCAGGTGACCCTCGACGAGCAGCCCGCCGTCCGCCGAGGTGCCGGACCAGGCGTTGAGCCCGAGCAACCGGGCCACCCAGGGGCTGCGGGGCGCCGAGGTGACCTCGGCCGGCGTACCGGTCTGCACGAGCCGGCCGTCCTCGAGCACCAGCACCCGGTCGGCCAGCGCGACCACGTCGACGACGTCGTGGGTGACGACCAGAGCCGGTGCGGAGCCGCCGGACAGGGTGGCCCGCAGCAGCCGCCGCACGTCGTCGCGGGTCTCGCTGTCGAGGGACGCCAGTGGCTCGTCGAGCAGGACCAGGCGGGGCTGGGGGGCCAGGGCGCGGGCCAGCGCGACGCGCGCCGCCTGCCCGCCGGAGAGCTCGCGGGGACGACGGTGGGCGAGGTCGGCGATCCCCAGGCGCTGGAGCCACGAGAGTGCTTGCGCCCGAGCGGGAGCGCGGCGCAGCCCGGCGACGCGCAACCCGTACGCCACGTTGTCCACGGCCGACAGGTGCGCGAACAGCGAGCCGGCCTGGGGGACCCAGCCGACCCCGCGGGCGTGCACGGGCAAGGGGTGCACGTCGGCACCGTCGAGCTCCACGGTGCCGGTCGCGGGCAGCAGCCCTGCCAGCGCACGCAGGAGCGAGGTCTTGCCGGCGCCGTTCGGCCCGACCACCGCGACGACCTCACCTGGCTGTGCCTCGACCGTGGCCTCGACGAGCGGGCACGTGAGGGTCGCTCTCACCGCAGCCGCCCGCGCAGCGCGAGGACGAGCACAACGCTGACGGCCAGCAGGACCGCCGACAGGGCGTACGCCGCTGGGGGGTCGTCCTGGAGCAGCGCGTACACAGCGAGCGGGACCGTCTGCGTGCGCCCGGGAAGGCTGCCGGCGAAGGTGGTCGTGGCTCCGAACTCGCCGAGCGCCCGGGCGGCTGCGAGGGCCGCTCCGGCGCCGACGGAGGGTGCGACGGCGGGCAGCGTGACGGTGAGGAACGTCCGCAGCGGCCGGGCCCCGAGGGTGCCGGCAACCTCCTCGGCGGCCGGGTTTAGCCCGCTCAGCGCGCCCTCGACCACGAGTACGAGGAACGGCATTGCGACGAAGGCCTCGGCCAGGACCACGCCGTACGGCGTGAAGGCGGGCACCGCACCGGCCTCGACCAGCAGCGGGCCGAGGACACCGCGGCGGCCCACGGCGAGCAGCAACGCGACCCCCCCGACGACGGGCGGGAGGACCAGCGGGACGACGACCAGGGCGCGCAGCAGCCGGCGACCCCGGAGCCTGGACCGGGCAAGGACCCAGGCCAGTGGGATGCCCAGCAGCAGGGACAGGGCGGTCGCTCCGGTGGCGCACCGCAGGGACAGCAGCAGCGCCTGCCGGACGTCCTGGCCACCGAGCAGGCCGGGCAGCCGTCGCCAGGGGGTGCGGCCGAGCAGGGCGGTCAGCGGCACGAGCAGCAGCAAGGCACCCAGCAGCGCCGGGACGGCGAGCAGCAGGGGGGTCCGGCTCAGGCGGGCTGGAACTTCGCCGCCTCGAGGATGGCCTGGCCGGGAGCCGACAGCAGGAACTGGACGAAGGTCCGGCCGGCCGTCGACCCACCGCGGACGGCGGCGATGCCGAGGGTCGTGGTGGTCCCGGGCAGCGGGGTGCCCAGGACGTCGACGCCGTTGAGGTCGCTGACGTAGGCGATGCCGGCGTCGGCCTCGCCCAGCCGCACCTTGGACACGACGCCGGTGACGGCGTCCTCCAGCGAGACCGGCGTCACGCGGACGCCTGCGGCTTTCAAGGCCTTGGCCGCGGCCTTACCCGCCGGGACCGTGGGGCCGGCGAGCACGACCTTGACGCCGGGCCTGGCGAGGTCGGCGAGCCCGGTGACCTTGCCGGGGTTGCCCTTGGCCACCAGGAGCGCGAGCTGGTTGTGGGCGAGGACCTGCGGGTCGGAGACCAGCCGGAAGCGCACGCTGGTGATGGTCGCGAGGTCTGCGGTCGCCAGGACGTCGGCGGGGGCGCCCTGCTGCAGCTGAGCCACCAGGACCTGCGACCCCGCGAAGGAGAAGGTGACCGTCAACCCGGGGTGTGTGGCCGCGAACGCCTTTCCCTCTGTGGTGAAGGCCTTCTTCAGCGACGAGGCCGCGAAGACGGTGACGGCGCCGCCCGACGGCGTCGCGGAGGCAGGTGCTGCCTGCGTGGTCGTCGACGTGGACGAGCCACAGCCGATGAGCAGCGAGAGCGGCAGCAGGACTGCCAAGGACCGGCGTGCGATGAGCGGCGGGTTCACGAGAGCTCCACGACGACATGGGTGGACTTGACCGAGGCCCGGGCGGGCACTCCCGGGGACAGGCCCAGGCTGTCCACGGACTCCGTGGTCATGAGGGACACGAGGCGGTGCGGCCCGGACTGCACCTCGACCTGCGACACGACGTCCCCCCGCAGGACGCGTGTGACGATCCCCTTAAAGGCGTTGCGGGCGCTGGTCGCGTGCGGACCCTTGGGATCGCCGGCCAGCGAGACCGCAAAGGCGGCCAGGGTCGCGCCCTCGACGACGCGACGGCCATCGGGGTCCTCGGTCGTGGCGAGCCTGCCGGCCTCGGCCCAGCGCCGTACGGTGTCGTCGCTGACCCCCAGCAGCTGCGCGGCGGCAGCCAGGCGGTAGGTGTGCATCCGCGGACGCTAACACGCTTGCTGTCTCCGCAACTGCGGAGCTGCCCGCTGCGGCTGACGTCCGCGGCGGGCAGGTGAGAGGCTTTACCGGTGACCCGTCTTGACCTCGACCCCGCCGAGCTCGGCCCCGCGCTGTACCCCTGGTTGAACAGCGTGGTCGTCCCTCGCCCCATCGCGTGGGTCTCGAGCGTCTCCGTGGACGGGGTCGACAACCTCGCGCCCCACTCCTTCTTCACGATCGCCGGCATCGACCCGGCTGTCGTCTGCTTCACCTCGGTCGGGCTCAAGGACTCGCTGCGCAACATCCTCGCGACGAGGGAGTTCGTCGTGTCGGTGTGCACCGCGCAGCTCGTCGAGCAGGTCAACCTCACAGGGACCGACTACCCGCCCGACGTCAGCGAGTTTGACGCGGTCGGGGTGACCCGCGAGCCCTCACTGCGGGTCACCCCACCCAGGGTCGCGGAGTCCCCGGTCGCGATGGAGTGCCGGCTGCTCGACACGATGTCCTTCGGCGACTGCACGGTGGTGTTCGGCCAGGTTTTGCACCTGGCCGTCGACGAGGCCGTCCTGCGCGACGGGCGCCCCGCCATCGACCTGATCGCCCCCATCGCCCGGCTCGGCGCCGACGAGTGGGCAGGGATCGGGGAGCTCAGCGAGCGGCGACGCGTGCCCTACCGGCCGTGACCGCGGTCTCGACCCGGGCTGCCGGGACGCGCGTCGCCCTCCTGCTCGCGGCCAGGGAGGTGTTCGCCAGCTCCGGCTTCGCCGAGTCCTCGATCGCCGAGGTCGTCGGGCGGGCGGGGGCCTCGGTCGGCAGCCTCTACCACCACTTCGGCGGCAAGTCCGAGCTCTACCTCGCGCTGTTCGAGGACTACCAGCAGCGCCAGGAGGAGCGCGCCGCAGCGGCGGTGCGCGAAGCCCGTACGGCGGGCGAGACCGAACCGCTCGCCCTGTTCGTGGCGGGCAGTCGCGCCTACCTGCTCGGCTGCTGGGTCGAGCGTGACCTGGCCCGCCTGTTCCTCGCCGGCGGCGGCCCGTCGGGGTTCGAGATGGTCGCCCGCCAGCGCTACCGCTCCTGGACGCGGCGCAACGCTGTCCTGCTGCGCACCGACGGGGACGAGCCAGCGCACGACGCGCTGGTGCTCGTGCTGACGACCGTCATGAGCGAGGCAGGTCACGAGGTTGCGGCCTGCGAGGACGAGGTCGGCTCTCAACGGCTCGCCGCCGACATCCTGACCCTGGTCGAGAGGATCGGTCGATGACGCTCTTCGACGACGAGCCGGCCCGCCCGACCCGCAGTGGCGCCGACTGGGAGAATCACCGGCTACACCGCCAGCCGCACTCGGGGCCGAGCCAGGACGAGGTGGGTGTCCTGGCGATGTCGTGCTTCCTCATCGCCCGCAGCGCCGACGTCGCCGTCGCCGTCCAAGGGGTGACCGCCTATAGCGACGGGCTGGTGCTGCGCGTGGCCGTCCTGTTCGCCGATGAGCAGAAGCGCGAGTCCCTCGACTGGTCGCTGCAGGAGTACAGCCGAAGCCCGGGTCGCTTCCGGCTGGGCGTGCAGACCGCAGCCGGGACGCGCGTCACCACCGGCACGCGCGACGCCCCGGCGCTCGAGACGTCGGAGGCCGGTCCGGTGCTGACCCTGCAGGGCAGTGACGCCGGGCCGCTGCGCTGGATCGGCGACTATTGGCTCTGGCCGCTGCCCGATCGAGGCGACCTCGTGGTCGGGGTGCGCTGGCCAGACCGGGGGATCGACGAGTCCCTCGTATGCATTGACGCGGCCCCTCTGCTGACGGCCGCCGCCACCTCTCGACCCGTCTGGGAGACCTGATGCACGAGCACCTGCTGGAACGCCGGACCGACTACCCGGTGCTGTCGCGGGCCACCTACCTGGCCAGCCACACCCTCGGCGCGATGCACCGGGAGACGCCGCTGCGGCTGGCGCGCTTCGCCGAGCTGTGGGCCGAGCGGGGCGTCGTGGCGTGGGAGGACTGGGCGCCCGAGGTGGTCCGGGTCGCCGACCTCGTCGGATCGCTGGTGGGCGCCCCGCCCGGCACCACCGTCATGCGGCAGAACGTCGCCGACCTGCTCGGTGACCTGATCAGCGCCCTGGACTGGACCGGGACGCGCAACCGGGTGGTCACCTCCTCGCTGGAGTGGCCAGGTTCCCTGCACACCTGGTCGCAGATCGGTCGCTGGGGAGGAGAGGCGGTCGTCGTACCAGGCTCTGCGGACGGTGTGACGCTCGACCTTGAGGCCATGGTTGCGGCCATCGACGAGCGCACGTTGGTCGTCGAGTGCTCGCACGTGCTCTTCCGCACCTCGACCCTCGTCGACGTGTCGGTCCTGGTCGAGCGGGCCCACGAGGTGGGCGCCCTCGTGGTCATCGACGGCTACCAGGCCGCCGGGACCGTCCCCGTCGACGTCGTCGCGCTCGGGGTCGATGTCTACCTCGGCGGCTCGGTCAAGTACCTCTCCGGTGGACCCGGCAACGGCTGGATGTACGCCGCCCCGTCGGTGAGCGAGCGCCTCGAACCCGTCACCACCGGCTGGTTCGGTCAGGCGCAGCCCTTCGCCTTCGATCCCGAGAATGCCTATGCCGCAGGCATCACTCGATTCGCGGGCGGGACGCCGGGTGTCCCGGCGGCCTACGCCGCAGCTCCGGCGTACGAGGCGTTGGCCGAGATCGGGATCGCGGCGGTCCGGGAGCGGTCGCAGTCGATGACGCAGCCGCTGCTGGAGTCGGCGCTCGAGCGGGGCTTCACCGTCTGCTCCCCGTACGACCCGGCGCAGCGCGGCGGCCACGTCACGATCGACCCGGGCGACAGCGGCCGGGTCCACGACGAGCTGCACCGCCGGGGCTTCGTCGTCGACCACCGGCCGGGCGTCGGCATCCGCGTCTCGCCGCACTTCTACAACAGCCTGGACGAGGCCCTGGCGTGCCTGGACGCCATGCAGGACCTGCGTGCATGACCGACACTGAGCGGGTGACCACAGCGACTCGGGCCGCCGCCCCGGCCAAGCGCAAGCGGGGGCGTGAGAGCGCTGGCGACATGGTGCGCTCGCTCGGTGTCGTCATGATCCTGGTCGTGGCCCTGTGGTTCTTCGGTCAGGCCTCGCCGTCCGACTCCCACCGGGTACGCCCCGTCAACCCCACCCAGGAGCTCGCCGACTTCGCGCGCAGTGCGCCCGGAGTCCCGCTTCCGAGGACGGTCCCGGCCGGCTTCGTGCCGAACGTCTCGGTGCTCTCGCCGGCCGGCCTGCGGGTCGGCTTCGTCATCGGCACCGACCACTTCGCGGAGTACGCCGCCTCGAGAGAGGCTTCGTTCGTGGCCGACCAGACCGGTCGGGGCGCCTCGGTCGGGACCGTCGACGTTGCGGGCGAGCCGTGGCAGCACCTGCGGTCAGCGGGTCACGAATCGCTGGTCAAGGCCTTCGGTGCCGTCTCCGTCGTGGTCGGTGGTGTCCGCGACACGGCGACCGTCGGCGAACTGACCGCCTTGGCTCGCTCGCTCAGCTAGGGCGGTCGCCCAGGGCGGCGTCCAGGCGGGCACGGGCCCCGTCGAGCCAGCCCTGGCACACCTTGGCCAGAGCCTCCCCGCGCTCCCACAGGGCGAGGGACTCCTCGAGGGTCGCTCCACCGGCCTCGAGCCGGCGGACCACCTCGGTCAGCTCGTCGCGTGCCGCCTCGTACGACGGGCTGGCAGGATCGGTCACATGGCAAGCCTAGGGGCAGCGCGGCAAGCAACCGTCGACGACGCGGCGGCCCTAACCCGGCTGCGTGGGCTGATGCACCTCGCGATGGGGAACACCCCCACGCCGCTGTGGGAGGCGACCTGCGAGGCGGCCTTCCGGCGCCGGCTCGCAACCCCTGACTTCGTGGCGTTCATGGTCGAGCTGGACGGCGTGGTGGTCAGCGGCGGGGTGGGCTGGCTCGAGGAGCACCTGCCCTCGCCGTACGCGCTGGATGCCCGCCGCGGGCACATCGCCTCCATGAGCACCGACGTGGACCACCGCCGTCACGGGCACGGTCGTGAGGTCTTCCAGGCCCTGATGGTGTGGTTTGCCGAGCGAGGAGTCCCCCGGGTGGACCTGAGGGCCACCCCGGACGGGTACCCGCTCTACGAGGCGTTCGGTTTCCGGGTGCTGGGTGGGGCGACCATGGCTTGGACCGCGCCCGGTTCGCGGCCGGGCATGCGTGGCTGAGCTCGCGCACCTCGACTGGGCCGGGCGGGACCTCACGGGCGAGGTGCACGCGGGGGACACCCTCGTCGACGTCGACCTGTCCGAGGTCGTCGGCAGCGGTGCGAGCTTCACCGACTGCGTCCTGCGGGACTGCTCCCTGAACGCCGCCGTCCTGGTCTCGTGGGCCTTCACCGGGTGCACCTTCACGGGGTGCAGCTTGTTCGACACCCGGTTGGTCGGCTGCAAGCTCGTGGGCAGCACGTTCGCCCGCTGCCGGTTCGACCTGCTGAGCGCCGAGGGCGGCGACTGGTCCTTCACCGGCCTGGCGTCGGCAGACCTGCGGCGGACGAGCCTCACCGACGTGCGGATGCGGGAGGCCGACCTGCGCAAGGCCAGACTGCAGGAGGTGACGTGGCACAGGGTCGACCTGTCAGGCAGCGACCTGACCGGTGCCGATCTGTCGGGCGCGGACCTCCGTGGCTCGGACCTATCCAGCCTGGACCCGCGCACGACGGCTGTCGTCGGGGCCGTCGTCGACCTCCAGCAGGCGCTGACCGTCGCCCGGGCGCTGGGGCTGGACGTGCGCGGCGACGAGGGACCACCCGCCCGGGCCGGTTGACGGCCAAGCACCTGGGAACGACGCGGACATGAGGATCACGTCACTGCTCGTCCTGGTCTGGCTGCTCGTCGGAGTCGGTGCTGCCTACCAGCGCGACTACCTGTCCGGTGGTGCGAGCAGCTGCGCCAAGGCGACGACGATCGCCGTCACCGTGGTTGCCGGTCCGCTCAACTACCTCGGCGTGAACCCGAGGGTAAAGAACTGCCGCGTCCCGACCCCCAGCCGCTAGGGCGACACCTGCACGCGCAGCTCGCCAACGGCCAGCCTGATCCGCAGGGCCTGCCCCCCGTCGGTGGTGCCAGCGTCGCGCACCACCTCGCCGTTGGACGTCTGGACCACGGCGTACCCGCGGTCGAGCGTCGCCTGTGGGCTCAGGGAGATGACCCGCGCGACGGTGTGGTCGAGGTCGTGCTGGGCGCGCTCCACGTGCGCGACCGCGCAGCGGGAAGTCCTGTGTATCAGGGTGTCCACCTGCTCGGCGCGGTGCTGGACCAGCACAGAGGGATCGGCCAGGACGGGGCGTGAGCGGACCTGCGCGAGGCGCTGCAGCTCCCGGTCGATGGTCCCCACCGTGACCCGCCGGGCGCGGTCCCGCAGCAGCGCGACCCGCTGTGCCTCCTCGCGGACATCCGGGACGACGTGCTTGGCCGCGTCGGTAGGGGTGGAGCAGCGCAGGTCGGCGACCAGGTCCAGCAGCGGGGTATCGGGCTCGTGGCCGATGGCACTGACGACGGGGGTCCGGCAGGCCGCGACCGCCCGCAGCAGGGCCTCGTCGCTGAAGGGGAGCAGGTCCTCCACCGACCCGCCGCCGCGTGCGATGACGATGACGTCCACCGTGCCGTCGAGAGCGCGGACCGCCCCGATGCACTGCTCGACGGCCAGGTGCCCCTGCACCATCACGTGCCGGACCTCGAAGGACACGGCCGGCCAGCGACGTCGGGCGTTGTCCAGGACGTCGCGCTCGGCGGCACTGCCCCGGCCGGTCACCAGGCCGACGGTGCCGGGCAGGAACGGCAGTGGCCGCTTGCGGTCGGCGGCGAACAACCCCTCCTGACCCAGTAGCACCTTGAGCCGCTCGATGCGGGCGAGCAGCTCACCGACACCGACCGGCCGGATCTCGCTGGCGACCAGGCTCAACGTCCCGCGGGCGAGCCAGAAGTCGGGCTTGGCGTGGACGACGATTCGGTCGCCCTCGTTCAGGGCGACGGCGTCCAGGACGGCGCGGGGGCAGGTCACCGACAGGCTCACGTCGCCGACCGGGTCGCGCAGCGTCAGGAACGATGTCCCCGGCCGACGGCTGAGCTGCGTGACCTGGCCCTCGACCCAGACCCGGCCGAGCCTGCCCACCCACTCGTTGATGAGCCGGGCCACCGTGCGAACCGGCATCGGCTGCTCGGGGGTGCTGGGCTGGGCCACGTCGCCAGGTTAGGGGTGTCAGTCGTCCCGGGTCGGCGGGGACCAGCCGTGGACACGGGGAAGGGGGCGCGACTCGTACGACGTTCGACCAGCGCCCCTCTGGCGAGCCTGCTCCGAGGCGCAACTCGGACCTCGTACGGCGAACGCCCCGCCGGGAGGGCCTCAGGTGGGGCGCAGGCCGTACCTCGAACTGGGCCGGGGTGCAGGGTCAGGTCGTGCGGACCTTGTTGCTCGGGGCGTTCGTACGCGGGGCCTTGGTGCTCGGGGCAATAGTGCTCGGGGCCTTGGTCTTCGGGGCCTTCGTGCGCTGGGCGGTCTTGGTGGCACCGGCGGGGCCGTCGACCTTGCCGGCCGCGTCCGGGGTGGGGTGCACCACCGGGGCACCATCACCGGCGGACGGGGTCGCGGCCGCGTCGGTGGCGAGCTTGGCGATCCGGTTGTCGAGCATCGTCACGATGGGGAGGCGGTCACCGTGCGCCTTCTCGTACTGCCGGACCTGGACGAGCTGGTCCACGGTCAGGGAGCGCATCCGGCCGCGCAGCGCACCGAGCGTCATGTGGTCGTAGTCGGCGAGCGAGAGGTCCTCGTGGGCTGTCTGGGCCGGTGCCGTGCTGGCCTCGACGGCCTCCTTGACGGTCTCGACGACGTCCGGGGTGGCGGCCGAGTCGACCCGCGCGGGGCTGCCGTGGGGAGCGGTGGGAGTGGGCTCACCCTTGGGGGTCTCGTCCTCCGGCACGACCTCGGCAGCGTTGTCCCAGCTGCCCGCGAACAGGTCGGTGACCGTGACGAGGCCGTCCCCGACTGTGTCCTCGACGGTCTCGACGGTCTCGTAGGCCTGCTTGAATGACGTTCCGCGCAGCGCGTCCTCGACCCGGTCCTCGAGCTCGTCGACGGAGCGTCCGCGGAGCCGATCGATGAGCTGCTCACCTCGGTCGGCGAGGGCGTCGTACTCCTTGCGGGCGACCTCGAGAGCGGTCAGTGCCGAGCTGACGGCCAGGACGGGGAGCTGGACGGCCTTGCCGGGGAGCTGCCGCACGCCGTCGACCAGGCTGGGGACGATCCCGATCGCCGCAGCGACAGGGGTCGGGACAGGCTTGGCCACGGTGGAACTCCTCGCATCGGGGTGTGGCCGGGTACATCCCCCGGGCCGGGTGGTCCACACGCGGTCGTGACCGACCGCACGTACGCTCAGGAGCATGGACCACAGTGCTAGGACAGTGATCAAGAGGGTCCTCGTGGCCAAGCCGCGGGGCTACTGCGCGGGGGTCGACCGGGCAGTCATCACCGTGGAGAAGTCGCTCGAGCTGTACGGGCCTCCGGTCTACGTGCGCAAGCAGATCGTGCACAACATCTACGTCGTCCGGGCCCTCGAGGCGATGGGAGCCATCTTCGTCGAGGAGACCGACGAGGTGCCCGAGGGGGCCACGGTCGTCTTCTCCGCGCATGGCGTCGCACCGAGCGTCCACGCCGAGGCCGCCGAGCGGCAGCTCAAGACCATCGACGCGACCTGCCCCCTGGTCACCAAGGTGCACCTGGAAGCCCGCAGGTTCGCTGCGGAGGACTACGACATCGTGCTGATCGGCCACGAGGGGCACGAGGAGGTTGTCGGGACGACCGGACAGGCCCCGGAGCATATGCACCTCGTCGACGGGGTCGAGGAGGCCGCGGCCGTCCAGGTCCGCGACCCCGCCCGGGTGGCCTACCTGTCGCAGACGACGCTCTCGGTTGACGAGACCAACACGACTGTGCGGGCCCTCCGCGAGCGCTTCCCGGAGCTGGCCGGGCCGCCGTCGGCGGACATCTGCTACGCCACGCAGAACCGTCAGGTGGCCGTCAAGGACATTGCCAAGGAGGCCGACCTCGTCCTCGTCGTCGGCTCGCGCAACAGCTCGAACTCGGTGCGGCTGGTGGAGGTGGCCCTGGACTGCGGGGCTGTGGCGGCCCACCTCGTCGACGACGCCAGCGAGATCGACGAGACCTGGCTGGACGGCGTGGCGACCGTAGGGCTCACCAGCGGTGCGTCGGTGCCCGAGCTGCTGGTCTCAGGGGTGCTCAACTGGCTGGCAGAGCGGGGCTTCGACGACGTGACGGAGGTCAACTCCGCCGAGGAGAGCCTGCTGTTCGCCCTGCCTCCGGAGCTACGCAAGGACCTCAAGGCCGCCGGCAAGGCCTGAGCGTCAGCGGGCTGTCGTGCGCTGCCGTACCAGGGCGATCACGAGGGCCAGCCCGGTGGCCAGGAACAGCACGGGCGCGTGTACGACGAGCTCGCTGAGGACCTGGAGCCCCTGCCGCTTCAGCAGCGAGCCGCTGGTCGCGGTCGATCCCACGGCCCCCCCGACGAGCGCCAGCACGCAGTACGTCAGGGGCGGCATCGACACGGCCGCGACCAGGTCCTCGCGGTGCACGAGCAGCGCCGCCAGGACGCTGCCGGAGACGAAGCTGACCGAGAACACCGTCCGTAGCCCGGAGCCGGTCTTGACGTCGATGATGGCGCCCAGCAGGCCTAAGGTCAGCGCGAAGACGACGGCGCCGGTCGCGGTGAGCCCGCGCCGGTCTCCGACGTGCGCGCCGGCAGGGACGTGGTGGCCCTTGGCGGCGGCGGGCTCGGGTGCGGTCCAGGCGGTCACGTCGGCGACGGTACCCAAGGCTCGGCCGCTTGACTGTCGCCCGTAGCGTGTCTCGTTGATGAACACCTACGGCGAGGGTGAGCGGGTCTTCGGTCCGCCCCAGGGCACGTACGACGCCGCCTGGGTTGCCGCGGCGGCCAGGCAGGCCGATCCCGGGCTGGCCCCCGAGCTGGCGCTGCGGCTGGCGACCGAGGCCTGGGCGCTGCTTCGCGAGATCGGCGAGCCGGACGCCAACGAGCTCGCCCGGCGGCTGCTCAGCAACCACGCGGCCCAGGGAGCGACGGCCGCGTCCGTGGTCGCCCGCGCCGCGTGCGACGTCGTCACGGCGTACGACGTGCCGCTGGCCTGAGCCTCACGCCTCCCGGGCGAGGTCGAGCGCGACCAGGTGTGGGGCGATGACCGGCCGGGGGACGTCCTCGATCGGCCGGGCCGTCGGCAGCTCGCCCTCGAGCCCGAGCTCGCTCATCCGCCGGGCGCTCGGCAGCACCGTGCGCTCGAGCGATCCGACGGTCTTGTTGAAGTCGGCGACCGTCGTGCTCAGCGACCGGCCGAGCTTGTCGATGTGGCTGCCGAACGTCGCCAGCCGGGCGTAGAGCTCCTGGCCCGCCTCGACGACGCCGCGGGCATTATCGGTGAGGCTCTGCTGCTGCCAGCCGTAGGCGACGGCCCGCAGCAGCGACAGCAGCGTGACGGGGGTCGCGAGGTGGACCCGGCGGGCCATGGCGTGCTCGAGCAGGGTGGGGTCGGCCTCGAGCGCCGGGGCGAGGAAGGCCTCACCGGGGACGAACAGAACGACGAACTCCGGGGAGCGGGGGAACTGCTGCCAGTAGGCCTTGGCCGCGAGCTGGTCGACGTGGGCTCGCAGGTGTCGGGCGTGGGCCGCGACCCGCTCGGCGCGGACCGCGGGGTCGTCGGACTCCACCGCCTCGAGGTAGGCCGCGAGCGTCACCTTGGCGTCCACGACGACGCACCCGCCACCTGCCAGCCGCACCAGCAGGTCCGGGCGCAGCAGCCCGTCGGGCGTCTGGACGGTGGCCTGCTCGTCGAAGTCGCAGCGGGCCAGCATCCCGGCGTGCTCGACGACGCGGCGCAGCTGCAGCTCGCCCCAGCGCCCGCGGGCCTGCGGACGGCGCAGGGCGTCGACCAGCAAGCGGGTCTCGCGCCGCAGGTCGGCCGAGCCCGCCGCGACGGTCGTGACCTGCTCGCGCAGCTCGGCCGCGGCCCGGGTCCGCTCGACCTCCAGCGACTGCAGCTGGGCCTGCACCCGGGCGAGCTGGTGCTGGAGCGGGGCCACGACGGCGAGCGTGGAGGCATCGCCCGCCCGCAGTCGCGCCTCGGCGAGCTGGGCGTCCGTGAGCTCGCGCCGCAGCCGCGTCGTACGTCCCCATGACAGCGCGACGCCGAGGGCGAGACCGAGCAGCAGGGCGAGCACGAGATCCATGCCGCGAAGGTGTCAGTGACCACCGACAGAACGCCTAACCTGGCGCGGTGAGCCTCTCCCTCGGCATCGTCGGCCTGCCCAACGTCGGCAAGAGCACCCTGTTCAACGCGCTGACGAAGAACGACGTGCTGGCCGCCAACTACCCGTTCGCGACGATCGAGCCCAACGTCGGCGTCGTCGGCGTCCCGGACCCGCGCCTCGGCGTGCTGGCCGGCATCTTCGGCAGCGAGAAGGTCATCCCCGCCACGGTCGACTTCGTCGACATCGCAGGCATCGTCAAGGGTGCCAGCGAGGGTGAGGGCCTGGGCAACAAGTTCCTCGCCAACATCCGCGACGCCGACGCGATCTGCCAGGTCATCCGGGCCTTCACCGACGACAACGTCGTGCACGTCGACGGCCGCGTCGACCCCGGTTCCGACATCGAGACGATCAACACCGAGCTGATCCTCGCGGACCTGCAGACCATCGAGAAGGCGATCCCCCGGCTGGAGAAGGAGATCCGCCTCAAGAAGGAGCAGATCCCCGTCCTGGAGGAGGTACGGCGGGCGCAGGACGCCCTGCAGCGCGGGCTGACCGTCTTCGCCGCCGGGCTGGACCGCACCCTGCTGCGCGAGCTGCACCTGTTGACGGCCAAGCCGTTCGTCTACGTGTTCAACCTCGACGAGGCGGGACTGTCTGACGACGCCTTGGGGGCGTCGCTGTCGGCGCTCGTGGCCCCCGCCGAGGCGGTGTTCCTCGACGCGCAGGTCGAGAGCGAGCTCATCGAGATGGACGAGGCCGATGCCGCGGAGATGCTGGCCTCGATGGGGCAGCAGGAGTCGGGCCTGCACCAGCTCGCGCGGATCGGCTTCGACGTGCTCGGCCTGCAGACCTACCTGACGGCCGGCCCCAAGGAGTCGCGGGCCTGGACCGTCAGGAAGGGCGCCACCGCCCCAGAGGCCGCCGGCG
>JAYTHS010000252.1:0-1292 GCA_043732345.1 Frankiales bacterium
CGACAACCCCGACGACACCCGCGCCGCCAAGGCGTTGCGCGAGCAGGGCCTCGATCCCCACGACCCTGACCTCGGGACCGACCTGCGCCCGCGCAGCACCGGGGAGCGACTGCACGACGCTCTCCGCGGAGCCCTCACCCAGCTGCTGGAGGGAGGACTCACCGGCCAACGAGGCAGAGCCCGACCGCACCTGAGCAGCACCGTCCCTGTCGAGTCACTCGTCACCCAGCCCGGTGCCCTCCCTGCCGAGGCCTCCGCCGGCCGGTGCTGGCCCGGCAGCCTGGTGTCCCACCTGCTCCCCGACGTGGCAGTGACCCGCTTCGTCCTCGGGCTGCGGGGGAACGTGCTGGCTGCGAGCCACACCAGCCGGACCGCCACCCGCGTCGAACGCCTCGCGACGACGGTGACGACCGGCGGCTGGTGCCAGGTCGATGGCTGCACCCGGCACACCAGCCACCTCGGCAGCACGTTCCACCACCACCACCTCGACCCCTGGGCCCTGACCGGTGGCACCTCCCCCGCGACCAACGCGCTGCTCTGCAGCGGCGACCACGCCGCGCTCCACGGGGGCACCACCCTGCGGCTGCGCGACAGTCGAGATGCCGGGCCCCACGGCTGGAGCCCACCCGGCTACGACCCCCACCCGCCGCGGCCCTTCTGAGCCCGTGCGGGTGTCAGGCGACCGACACCCGACCGACAGCCCGGTAGACCAGTGCCGCAAGTCCCCAGATCGTGGTGGCCACACCCAGGATGAAGGCCGGGGGCCCAAAGATGGCCTGCACCCCGATGTCCGAGCTCGTCATGTCGGCCAGCGTCGGGACGGCGTAGGCCATCGCGGCCGAGGCAAGCAGATGACGTGAGGTCCGCTCGCCCATCACCGACTCCGGGCGCAGGACCCGGGCCAGGCTGTAGCAGCACGCCGGCCCAATCAGCAGCCACCCGAGCACCGCCAGCCCCGGAAGGCGGTCGGGGCGGCTCAGCACCACCAGCGCGAGCAGCGCCGCCAGCGGCAAAGCGATCAGGGCGGCAAACCGGCGGGCACGGTCGGCGGCCTGCCAACCGGCGGCGGGGGCGAGGGGTACGACAGAGGAGTTCATGCACACAGGCTCGGGCGGCGAGGCCTTGGGCACCTGAGCAGGACTACCCGGCCAACGGGTCGGCGTCGGCGCCGTAGGACGCAAGGAGGTCATGCAGGGCCGGGAAGACCCCGGGCGTCGCCGCGATGACCATCGGGGCGCCGGCGGGGCGGCCGCGGAGCCCGGCGACGACGGCACCGGCCTCGGTGGCGACGA
>JAYTHS010000253.1:0-1289 GCA_043732345.1 Frankiales bacterium
CGGTAGGTCTTGCCGGTGCCGGGCGGGCCCTGGATGGCGACCAGGGAGCCGTCGAGCTGGGTGGCCCAGGCGAGCATCTCGTCGAGGTCGTCGCTGAACTCGCCCCCCGGCGGCCCCCCGCCGAAGGTGAACAGAGGCAGGTCGCGGCGCAGCAACGCCATTGCGACCGGGTTGGACACTCCCCCGTCCAGCACCACGGTGGCCAGCTCGTTCAGCGCCGCGGGCTTGGGGTTGGGCGGGACCCAGTCGTTGCGCACCACCTGCTGGGGCAGGTGGTCGAGCTCGGCCGCCTTCTCCGACCACGACAGGTCGACCGTCCCGCCGGCCGCGTCGAGGGTGAGGACGGAGCTGTACCCGGTGCGGCCCTCCGGGGTCACGAAGACCACCGCGTCCCCGCCGGTGAACCCGTCGACGTCCTGCCCGGGGAGGGTGAACCGCATGCCCGCCGCGAGGGGCTTGCCGGCCTTGCTCAGCCGGTCGACCGCGCCCGAGAACACCAGCCCACCCAGTGCCTCCGGGTCCTCGAGCATGTCCTCGCTCGCCGCGCCGCACCGGGCCCGCAGGGGCATGAGGTGCGCCGACCACTCCCGGCGCCAGTAGCCGAGCACGTCCCCGAGCCGGTGCTCGACGCTGCCGGGGCCGGAGGCGTGCAGCCGGGCGACCTGCTCGTCGAGCTCGGGGAGCTCGCCGTCGGGCTCGAGCTCGGCCGCGCGCCAGGGCAGGTCGCCGGGCCGGTGGGCGACGAGCCAGTCCCGTAGGGCGCGGGTGGCCCGCACGTCGTCCTCGTTGTAGTCGGCGATGCGGGTCAGGGCGGCCTGGTCTCCCGTGGTCATGAACCGCTCGTACTCGAGCACCGCGCCCGCACCGGCGTCGACGTCGTGGCCGCGCTGGTAGTCGGTGAGCAGCTCGAGGTACTTCAGCCCGTAGGACTCGGTGCCGACCTGAACGGCGTTGCGGGCGACCAGGAGCAGGTCGACGAACGCGCCGGTGTCGACGAGGTGCGCCAGCTTCACCTCCCCCACGCCGTAGGTGGTCGCCAGCCGTTCCAGCGAGGACCGCTCGGTGTGGTTGTAGTGGTAGACGTGCATGCCCGGGTGCGCGGCACGACGGGCGGCCAGGTGCTCGATGAGGGCGAGCGACGCCGTCTGCTCCTCGTCCTGGGTGTGCGCCCACCACGTGCGGTAGGCCCAGGCGCCGCCCTCGTCGCGCTCGATGAGGCCGAGCAGGAAGAACAGCCCCGTGTCGGCCCGCCAGAACGGGTGGCCCTCGAAGTCGAGGAACACGTCGCC
>JAYTHS010000254.1:0-14234 GCA_043732345.1 Frankiales bacterium
CCCCGTCTTCCAGACCTACGCTCCTGCCGGGCGCCACCACAGGCCCTCCGAACGTGCCCGCTGAGCTAAGACGAGCCTGTGGGCACCCCCAGACTCGGCTCACCGTGCTAACGGTGCCGTTCACCGTCGTCACCGCTCGGTGCGACCTCACCGGCGTCGAACTCGACTATGACGGAATGAGCGTTATCGTCCCGGCACAAGGTGATGCATCGCAGATCGCGCATACAGATGGCCCCGCAGGCTCGACGACGACCACAGTCACCGCGTCGCAGCACGGGGCGACAATCAGCTCCACGGTAATAATCACCTCCGGCTGACCTGTGTTGGTAGCCAGACACGTCGGGCCTTGCGATCCGGCCTGAGCAAAGAGGGATGCTCCCGACCGGCAAACGGTAGGCCAGATCTTCACTCTTGTCAGGGGCGCTTACCTACCTGCGGCTCGGGCAGAGCTCCAGCGTCTCCGGCACGCGTTGGCCCATCTGCATGTCACGGCTCAGTGCGTGCATCGTCGTCCGCTCATTGTCGGAGATGGGCGACTCGCCCTCGGAGAGATCGTCGATCATTTGCTCCAATACGAGGCCGAGCTCGCCAACGTCGATGAACTCGTGGATGAGTTGCGCGTCGCGCTCGCTCAGGCGGTCTCTTACGGAGATGAGCACAGCGAAGAGTTGTCCACGGAGGTCATCAGGCTGTTGCTCGGGCTGAACCACGAAACAGAAGCTAGGGCCGGCTACCGCCTATCCAGCCGGCCTAAGCATCGCTGCCGGCTATTCGCTGCCGGCAACACTTACCGCGAGAGCCGCGCCAGGGTCCTCCGGGCCGGCGCGCCCTTGGTGGCGCTGCTGCCGGTCCCGGCCGTCACGAGCCGCCCATCACCACGTGCGACACACCCGGGCCGTTGTCGTTTCCATCCGCCGGAGCGCGTTCGCGCACACGACACGCGGGCGAGTCGGGGCCTGATCGCGCTGGCGAGAGCACGCGCTCGCCGACGATGAGCCGGAACGCCGACGGCCGGCCCCTGAGACGCAGGGAGCCGGCCGTCGTACAAGCAGGAGGGTCAGCCCTTGAGGGCGTAGTCCTTGAGCAGACCGCGGGAGATGATCGTCTTCTGGATCTCCGAGGTGCCCTCGCCGATGAGCATGAACGGAGCCTCGCGCATCAAGCGCTCGATCTCGTACTCCTTGGAATAGCCGTAGCCGCCGTGGATCCGAAAGGAGTCCTGGACGACCTCGGAGCAGTACTCGCTGCCGAGAAGCTTGGCCATGCCGGCCTCGACGTCGTTGCGCTTGCCGGCGTCCTTGAGGCGGGCGGCGTTGACCATCAGCGCGTGGGCGGCCTCGACCTTGGTGGCCATCTCGGCGAGCTTGAACTGGATCGCCTGGTGCTGGGCGATCGGCTTGCCGAACGTCTGACGGGTCTGGGCGTAGGCGATCGCGAGCTCGAAGGCGCGGATCGAGATGCCGCAGGCGCGGGCCGCGACGTTGACGCGGCCAACCTCGACGCCATCCATCATCTGGTAAAAGCCCCGGCCGCGACCGGCCTCGGCGCCGAGCATCGAGGTCGCCGGCAGCCGGACGTCCTCCATGATCATCTCGGTCGTCTCGACACCCTTATAGCCCATCTTGTCGAGCTTGCCGGGGATCGAAAGGCCGTTCTGCGTCCCGAAACCCGGCTCCTTCTCGATGAGGAAGGTCGCCATGTTCTTGTAGACCGAGTCGCCGCCCTCGTCGGTCTTGACCAGCGTCGCGACGATGGAGCTGCGGCTGCCGTTGGTCAGCCACATCTTCTGGCCGTTGAGGACGTAGTCCTCGCCGTCGCGGACGGCCTTGCTGGTGATCGCGGCGACGTCGGAGCCGCAGCCGGGCTCAGACATCGAGAAGGCGCCGCGCTTCTCACCGGCCGCCATGAGGGGAAGCAGTCGCTGCTTCTGCTCGTCGCTGCCGTGGTGCATGATCATATAGGCCACGATGAAGTGCGTGTTGATGACGCCTGAGACGCTCATCCAGCCCCGGGCGATCTCCTCGACCACCAGGGCGTAGGTCAGCAGCGACTCATTGAGGCCGCCGTACTCCTCCGGGATCATGAGACCGAACAGCCCCATCTCCTTCATGCCCTCGACGATCGCCTCAGGGAACTCGTCCTTGTGCTCGAGGTCGGTGGCGTAGGGGATGATCTCCTTGTCCACGAAGCCGCGCACGGTCGACAAGATCTCGGTCTGGATGTCGGTCAGACCCTCGGTGAAAGCCAGGCGTCCCATGCTGCTCCTCGGCGTCGTGTGACGTGAAGCATCCCACCAGGGTGCGGGGCGAGCCACCCGAGCAGCGTGATGCCACTCACGCGACAGGGCCGCCGCACCCGGCCCCGACAGGCGGGCGGTTACGGCGGCAGGTGTGCCTAGTCCGTGGGCGGCGTGAAGGTGCTGGTGCGCGGCATCCCGGCGGCGCGGCCCTTGCTGGCGATCACCAGCGCCATCTTGCGACTGGCCTCGTCGATCATCTCGTCCCCGAGCATGACGGCGCCGCGCTTGCCGCCGGCCTCGGAGGTGTAGTGGTCGTAGGCGTCCAGGATCAGTTCGGCGTGGTCGTAGTCCTCCTGGCCGGGCGAGTAGACCTCGTTGGCCGCCTCGACCTGGCCGGGGTGCAGCACCCACTTGCCATCGAAGCCCAGCGCGGCGCTGCGGCCACCGACCCGGCGGAAGCCGTCGACGTCGCGGATCTGCAGGTAGGGACCGTCGATGGCCTGCTTGTCGTAGGCCCGGGCCGCCATGAGGATCCGCATCAAGATGTAGTGGTAGGCGTCGCCGACGTCGTAGCCGGGCGGCTGCTCCCCGACGATGAGCGACTTCATGTTGATGCTCGCCATGAAGTCAGCCGGGCCGAAGATCAGCGTCTCGACCCGCGGGCTGGCCTGCGCGATGGCGTCGACGTTAATCAGGCCGAGGGCGTTCTCCAGCTGCGCCTCGATGCCGATGCGGCCGACCTCAAAACCCATGGTCTTCTCGATCTGGGTCAGCAGCAGGTCCAGCCCCACGACCTGCTCGGCGGTCTGGACCTTCGGCAGCATGATGCAGTCCAGGTTGGGACCCGCCCCCTCGACGACCTCGATGACGTCGCGGTAGGTCCATTGCGTCGTCCAGTCGTTGACGCGCACGACCCGGGTCTTGCCCTCCCAGCCCCCGGAGTTGAGCTGGTCGACGATGATGCCGCGGGCCCCGGGCTTCGCGAGCGGCGCGCAGGCGTCCTCGAGGTCGAGGAAGACCTGGTCCACCGGCAGGCCCTTGGCCTTCTCGATCATCTTCGGGTTACTACCGGGCACGGCGAGGCACGAACGGCGGGACCGGAGCTCACGCTGCACGGGATGTCTCCATCGTCAGGGGTCAGGGGTCAGGGGTCAGGGGTCGGGTTGTTCGCAGATTAGCGAGGGCTCACTCGACCGGTAGCGCGGGCTCCGCCGTACGGCTCGAGGACCGGATGACCAGGGCCAGCCCGGTGACGAGCAGCGCGGCCGCCGGGACGGCGAGCAGCGGGACGTGCTGGCCCTTGACGAACAGCGCCGCGATCAGGGCCGCACCGGGGATCTCGAACAGGATCGACAGACTCACCACGGTGGGGCTGGTGGTGCGCAGGACGGCGTTGAACAGCGAGTGCCCGAGCAGTTGAGCGCCGGCGGTCAGTGCGACCAGCTTGAGCCAGTCGATCCCGGCGTAGCCGCCGAGGGACTGCCGCCCGACCAGGCACACGACCAGCAGGATCACCGCCGTCGTGGAGTAGCAGAGCGTCGTGTACGTCGTCGTGCTGACGCTGCGCCGCACCTCGCTGCCGGCCACCATGTACGTCGCGGCGAACAGCCCCCCGACCAAGGCCAGGCCGTCACCCAGCAGGGCGCGGCCGCTGACCTGCAGGTCGGCGCCCGTCAGCAGCAGGGCCCCGGTGAGCGCCACCGCGATCCCAGCCCATACCTGCCCGGCGACGTGCTGCCCGCGGAGCCGGTCGATGAGCGCCGACCACACGGGCTGGGTCGCGACCAGCGCCGTCGCGCTCGCGACCGAGGTGTAGGACAGCGCGGGGATCCAAGTCGCGAAGTGCAGGGCGAGCAGGAGTCCGGCCAGCACCGCGAGCCGGCCCTCACGCCGGTCCAGCCCGCGGAGCTCCTCGCGCCGTCGGGCGAGCACCACCGGGAGCAGGACCGCGCTGGCCATCGCGTTGCGCCAGAACGCGATCGCGAGGGCGGGTACGGCGGTCGCCGCGATCAGCGGCCCGCTGGTCGAGACCGCCATGAGGGCGACCAAGAGCAGTCCGACATCACGGGTCGGGGGTCGGGGGACGCCGGCGGCCGCGGGACGGGACGGGGCCTGCGTGCTCACCTCCCCATCCTGCCCGACCCCTTGCGCGGCCCGGTGTGTCCACCTGCTCGTCCCGGCCTGCCCCTGCGTCGATGATGGCCGGGTGCTCGACAACGACGTCACCCAGGCGCTCAAGGCCGCCGGCGTCGTCTGGGTCGTCCTGGACGGCTACCCGCCGCGGGTCCTGTGGCACCTGTGGCACGACGGCTTCGTCTGGACCGTGGTCGGGGGCGCCGAGCAGGAGCTGCCCGGACTGCGGCCCGGGCCATGCGAGGTGGTCGTCCGGGGGCCGCAGCGACAGGCGCTGCCGCCCGTCCCGATGGAGCTGTCCGTCGTCGAGCCCGGGACCGAGCTGTGGGCGCAGGTCACGCCCCTGCTGCACGCGGCCCGGCTCAACCCCGTCGACGGGCCGGCCCAGCCCGAGCGGTGGGCCCGCGAGTCGACCGTCGTACGCCTCGAGCCGCGCGCGCCCTAGCCCCCTCCCTGCTCCCTGCTCCCTGGTGATCAACGGAATCAGCAGGGTTGTTCCGGGGCCCGCAGCGCCCCTGCCGGTTCCGTTGATCATGGGAGTGGGGCAGTGGTGGGCGGGTGGTCAGGGAGCGGGTGGGACGCGGACCTCACCGCTGGCGATGGGTACGACGGTGCCGCTGACCGTCGTACGGACCGCCTGGCCGCCCTCGACGAGCACCCGGCAGGTCAGGGTCGACGGCCGGCCCATCTCGACGCCCTGCGTGATCACGTAGTCGCTCAGGCCATCTGGCAGCAGCCTGCTGGCGGCCAGGAACACGCCCAGGCCGAGAGCAGCCGAGCCAGTCGCCGGGTCCTCGGGAACACCGACCCCGCCGGCGAAGACGCGGGTCCTGGCCCTCGCGCCGTCCCAGGCGAACACAGACACCCCCGACCCACCGACCTCCGTCAGCAGCCTCATGTCGCCGCGCGTCCGGGCCAGCGCCTCAGGCTGCACGTGCAGGTAGGCGAAGTCGATGCCGACGCCCGCGGACCGCGCGGGCGTGCCCACCAGGTCCCCCGCCGTCAGCCCGACGGCGGCCAGCAGCGGGGCGGGGTCGCGCACATCGCCGTACGACGGGACGCCGCCGGTGAGGGTGACCACCGGGCCGGCCGTGACGGGCAGCAAGCCGGCGCCGCACGACTGCACGCGGTCCCCGGCCGGGAGCCGGCCCAGGTCGTGGAGCACCCACGCCGCCCCGACCGACGGGTGGCCCGCGAAGGGCAGCTCGACGGCCGGGGTGAAGATCCGCAGGCCGTAGTCGGCGCCGGGAGCCGGCGGCACCGGGAAGGCCGTCTCCGACAGGTTGAACTCGCGGGCCAGGACCTGCATCTGACCGGTCGTGAGCTCCTCGGCGTCGAGCACGACCGCCAGCGGGTTGCCCGCGAACGGCGTGCCGGTGAAGACGTCGACGACGCGGTAGGCCAGCGACGGGCCCATCAGGGCATCGTCATCCCGCCGTCGACCGGCAGGGTGATGCCCGTGACGTACGACGCGGCGTCACTGGCCAGGTAGAGGACGGCGCAGGCGATCTCGACCGGGTCGCCAAGGCGACCGGCGGGCGTGATCATCTTGACCAGCTCGGCCTCGCTGTCGTTCATCTGGTCGGTCATCTCGGTGGGGAAGTAGCCGGGCGCGACGGCGTTGACGCGGATGCCCTTGCGGCCGGTCCACTGGGCCGCGAGGTCACGGGTCAGGCCGATGAGGCCGGCCTTGGACGCGGCGTACGCCGCCTGGGGCAGGGCGCCGGGGTGGATCCCCAGCACGCTGCTGATCATGATGATCGAGCCGCCGCCGGTGTTGGCTCGGGTGAAGGCCTGCGACATCCAGTACTGCCCGTTGAGGTTGATGTCGATGACCTTGCGGAACTCTT
Source organism: Frankiales bacterium (assembly GCA_043732345.1). Taxonomy (GTDB): domain Bacteria; phylum Actinomycetota; class Actinomycetes; order Mycobacteriales; family SCTD01; genus RYN-111. Next base: position 6,223 of record JAYTHS010000254.1, read on the forward strand.
CGGGCGTCTCGCGGGTGGCGGGCTTGGCCCAGCCGAAGCCGGCGTTGTTGACCAGGACGTCGACCCGCCCGAACTCAGCGACAGCTGCCGCCACCATCGCCTCGCAGGCGGCGGGGTCAGAGACGTCGGTCGCGACCGCGAGGGCGCGGCGGCCGGTCGCCTCGACCAGCGCCTTGGTGTCCTCGAGCTTGTCGACGCGACGGGCACCGAGCACCACGTCGGCGCCGGCCTCGGCGAGGGCGACGGCGACGGCGACCCCGAGGCCGGACGAGGCGCCGGTCACGAGGGCGACCTTGCCGTCAAGGCGGAAGCGGTCGAGCACGGTCACGGGGGTACCTCCGGGGTGGTCAGGAACAGGGGTGAGAGTGCGGTCCGGCGCATGGTGGCACGCCTGGTCCCGGCAGTAGCCTGCGGCCGTGAGCACCGGTAGCCGCGTCTTCGTCGCGCGTCTCGCCGGCCTCCCGGTCTTCGACCCCAACGGCGACCAGGTCGGCCGGGTCAGGGACGTGGTCGTCGCACTGCGCATCGGTCGCGACGCGCCGCGGGTGCTGGGCATGCTGGTCGAGATCCAGGCCCGCCGCCGGATCTTCGTGCCGATGGGCCGGGTCACCTCGATCGAGCCCGACGCCGTCCTGCTGTCGACCGGCACGGTCAGCCTGCGGCGCTTCGACCAGCGCCCCGGCGAGACGCTCGTGCTCGCCGAGCTGCTCGACCGCCGGGTCACGACGCTTGGGCAGGACGCCGCCGAGGTGACCGTCGTCGACGCCGCCGTGGAGCAGACCCGGACCGATTGGCTCATCACCCGGGTCGCGGTGCGCAAGGGCAAGGCCCGCCGCCGCGGCGAGCTGGTCCAGCTGGCCTGGGACGAGGTGACCGGCTTCTCCGTCGCCGAGGGCGACCAGGGGGCTGCCAACCTGCTCGCGGTCTTCGAGAAGCTGCGGCCGGCCGACCTCGCCGGCGTCATGCACGACCTGTCCGGCAAGCGCCGCGCCGAGATCGCGGCCGCCCTGGACGACGAGCGGCTCGCCGACGTCCTCGAGGAGATGCCCGAGGACGAGCAGGTCGAGCTGATGGCGGGCCTGGAGGACGAGCGGGCCGCCGACGTGCTGGAGGCCATGGCCCCTGACGACGCTGCCGACCTGCTGGGCGAGATGCAGCCCGACGACGCCGCCCGGCTGCTGAACCTCATGGAGCCCGAGGAGGCCGAGCCGGTCCGCCAGCTGTTGCGCTATAGCGACGACACCGCAGGTGGCCTGATGACCAGCGAGCCCGTGATCCTGGGCCCCGGCACGACCATCGCGGAGGCGCTCGCCCGGATCCGACACCCCGACCTTGCGCCCTCGCTGGCCGCCCAGGTCTATGTCGTCCGGCCGCCGTACGAGACGCCGACGGGGCGCTACCTCGGGACGGCCCACTTCCAGCGGCTGCTGCGCGAGCCCCCGAGCACGCTGATCTCCGCGGTCGTGGACACCGACATCGACCCGCTGGCCCCCGAGGTCACGCTCGGCGAGGTAACCCGCCACCTGGCGTCGTACAACATGGTCGCGGCGCCGGTCGTGGACAGCGAGAACCGGCTGATCGGCGCGGTCACGGTCGACGACGTGCTCGACCACGTCCTGCCGGCCGGCTGGCGCGAGACGAGCAGGCGCACCGGTGGCTGAGCCGACATCCCGGCGGACCCGCCTGGACCAGCCGATGGAAGCGCGCGGGTCGATCCCACGCCCGCACTACGACCCCGAGGCCTTCGGCCGGGTATCGGAGCAGATCGCGCGCTTCCTTGGAACCGCCCGCTTCCTGGTCTACCTGACGCTGTTCTGCCTGGTCTGGATCGCGTGGAACACGGTGGCCCCGTCGGGGGTGCAGTTCGACCCCAGCAACTCCAACTACACGCTGCTGACACTGATCCTGTCGCTGCAGGCGTCGTACGCCGCACCGCTGATCCTGCTCGCCCAGAACCGCCAGGTGGACCGGGACCGGGTGGCCCTCGAGGAGGACCGCGGGCAGAACCAGCGCCTTCAGGCCGACGTGGAGTACCTCACCCGCGAACTTGCCTCGCTGCGCCACTCGCTCGGTGAGGTGGCCACCCGCGACTTCCTGCGCGACCAGCTGCGCGAGCTCACCGAGGAGGTCGTCGCTCGGACGTCCGAGGGCGCCGGGGCCGTGCTTTACGACCAGCAGGCCCGGGCCCGTCGCGAGCGCGAGCGCCGGGCCGAGCGCAAAAAGCGCCGGGCCGGCCGGACCGAGGACGCCCCGCACGGCAGTCTTGGCGAGCCGTTCGGCGGCGAGCCAGACGGGTCCTGAGCCTCCATCTCGGGCCCGGTCGTGCCGACAGTAATCAGGTGACCGCTCCCGCACCCCGCCGCCGCCTGGGCGAGGTCCTCGTGAGAGCGGGTGTCCTGACCGACGAGCAGCTGCGCCAGGCCCTGGCCGTGCACCTGGACACCCCCACGGGCGCCCCCCGCAAGAAGCTCGGCGCCCTGGTCATCGAGCTGGGCATGGCCTCCGAACGGCAGGTCGCTGAGGCCCTCGCCCTCGCGCTCGGCCTGCGCCTGGTCGACCTGGGCCGCACCGCCGTGTTGCCCGAGAACGTTCGTCTGCTGCCCCGCGCGGTCGCCGAGCGCAGCGGTGTCATGGTGCTGGACCGTGACGGGCCGCGGCTGACCGTCGCGACCTCGGACCCCACCAACGTGTTCGCGCTCGACGACGTCAAGCTCTACACCGGCGCCACCGAGCTGACGGTCGTGGTTGCCACGGACAGCCAGGTCCGCGACCACCTGTCGCGCGCCTGGTCGCTGTCGGAGGACGGCAGCGGCGTGGCCAGCATGTTCGAGGGGCTCGAGGCCGAGTCCGTCGAGGACGTCGACCCGAATGCCCAGGCGGTGGGCGCGGCCCCGATCGTGCGCCTGGTCGACGTCGTCCTGGCGGACGCCGTACGGGCGCGCGCCTCGGACGTGCACGTGGAGCCGCAGGCCGGGGAGCTGCGCATCCGCTACCGCGTCGACGGCCTGCTGCGCGACGTGATGACGATCCCGAAGAACGCCACGGCCGCCGCCGTCAGCCGCATCAAGATCGTCAGCGGGCTGGACATTTCCGAGCGCCGGCGACCCCAGGACGGACGGGCCCGACTCGTCGTGGACGGCGCGACGGTCGAGGCACGCGTCTCGACGCTGCCGACTTTGCACGGCGAGAAGGTCGTCATCCGGATCCTCCCGCGCGCCGAGAACGTCCCGCTGCTCAACAAGACCGGCCTGACCCCGGCGCAGCTCGATGTGCTCGGGTCGGCCCTCACCCAGTCGCTGGGCCTGATCCTCATCACCGGACCGACCGGCTCGGGCAAGACCAACACCCTGTACGCCGCGATCCAGCAGGTCAGCACGCCCGACCGCAACATCGTCACCCTCGAGGACCCCGTCGAGGTGCAGGTCGCCGGCATCACGCAGGTGCAGGTGCACGAGCGGTCGGGCATGACCTTCGCGCGCGGGCTGCGCAGCGTCCTGCGGCAGGACCCCGACATCGTCCTGGTCGGTGAGGTCCGCGACCAGGAGACCGGCGAGCTGGCGCTGCAGGCCTCGCTCACCGGGCACCTCGTGCTCACGACGCTCCACACCAACGACGCCGTGAGCGCCATCACCCGGCTCGTCGACATGGGTGTCGAGCCGTTCCTGGTCGCCTCCTCGCTCACCCTCGTCGTCGCCCAGCGGCTGCTGCGCCGCGTCTGCGCGGACTGCGTCGCGGACTACCTTCCGTCGCGGCGGACGCTGGAGCTGCTCGGCCTGGCCGAGGCTGACCTCGAGGGCGCCACACCGCGCCGCGGGAAGGGCTGCACGGAGTGCGGCGGGACCGGCTACCGCGGGCGCACTGGCGTGTTCGAGGTCCTGCCTGTCAACGCCGCCCTGCGTAAGGTGCTGCTGTCCACCCCGACCGAGGCCGCCATCGGGGCAGCCGCCCGCCAGCACGGGATGCTCACCCTGCGGGCCTCGGCCCTGGCGGCGGCCCACCGCGGCGACACGACGTACGAAGAGGTCATCCGGGCCACGCACGTCGACACCGTCAGCGGCCCTCGCTGCCCGACCTGCGCCCGCGCGCTCGCCGATGACATGGTGTGCTGCCCCTGGGACGGCGCCCTGCTCGCCAGCGCGGGCTGCACGGGCTGCGAACGCAACCTTGAGCCCGACTGGAACACCTGCCCGTGGTGCCGGACGCCGGTCCCAGGGTTCATGGCCGCTGTGTCCGCGATCCGCCCCCCGGAGCAGCTCCCCCGGCTGCTCGTGGTCGACGACGACGTGAACATCTGTTCCTTCGTCAAGGACGCCCTCATCGACACCGCCGACGTCGTCACCGTGCAGACGGCCGAGGCCGCCCTCGCGCTGGTCGGCGCCGAGCAGTTCGACGGTGTCCTAGTCGACAACGGGCTGCCCGACCTCACCGGCGTCGAGCTGATCCGCCTGCTGCGGTCCGACCCGCGCACCCTGTCGCTGCCGCTGGTGCTGTTCTCCGCCTCGTCCTCGGCGGAGGTCGAGCGAGAGGCCCGACATGCCGGCGCTGACGGCTTCCTGGCCAAGCCCGTCCAGATGCTGCTGCTGAAGCAGCGGGTGAAACAGCTCTTCGCCCGGGAGACCCGGAGCCTGCCGACCATCGCCGTCTGAGCCCTGCCCACGAGCCGCCCGCGATGATGGGGGCGTGAACCTGCCCCGGCGTGGTGCCCTCGGGGTCGTCGGGGTCCTCGCCGCCGCCGCGACCGGCCTCGTCGAGCTGGTCCGCGGCCTCGGCTCACCGGCACCGCGTCCGCGGGTTGTGCCCGGGACGACCCGGCTCGTCGAGAGCTACGGCTCCGGGGCGCGCCGACGCGGGGAGTGGTGGGTACCACCCGGCACGACCGGGCTGCTGCCCACCGTGGTCCTCGTGCACGGCGGCTATTGGCGGTCGTCGTACGACCTGCACCTAGAGGACGCGGTCGCGGCAGACCTCGCGGGCCGCGGCTACCTGGTCTGGAACATCGACTACGCCCCGTCGGCCGAGCCCTGGCCGGCGACGCTCACCGACGCGGCGGCCGCCTACGACTTCCTGTCCGCCGGCCGGTACGCCGGGCGCGTCGACGCGGCCCGCGTCGCCGTCGTCGGGCACTCGGCAGGCGGGCACCTGGCGCTGTGGCTGGGGTCGCGGACCCGGGTACCTTTCGGAGGCCCCGGGGCGGGGTCGTTCCGACGGCCGGCGCTGCTCGTGCCGCAGGCCCCCGTCGCCTCGCTCGCCCGCGGGTCCCGCGAGGGGCTCGGTAGCGGGGCGGTCGACGCGCTCGTCGGCGGCTCCCCCGCGCAGCAGCCGAAGCGCTACCGAGAGGCCGACCCGATCGCGCTGCTGCCCACCGGCATCCGCACGGTCCTGCTGCACGGGCAGGCCGACGCGATCGTGCCGATCAGCCAGAGCGAGGACTACCTCGCGGCAACGGGGCCGACCACCTGCTCGCTCGTCCGGGTGCGGGGCGACCACTTCGCCCACCTGGACCCGTCGAGCCCGGCGGTCGAAGCGCTGCGCGCAGCCCTCGCCAGTCTGTAGGCCCGGCGACGCGCCTGGCGTGGCCGGCCGCTGGGCAGCCCGGCAGCCCGGCCGCCCGGCGTGGCGGCGAGGGTACGCGCTGGATCAGGCACCGACCCGCCCCGCGTGTCGGTGCCTGATCCAGCGGAGGTTGTCGTGAGTCCCACCCGCCGCGGGGGTCAGAGGGCGCGAAGCAGGGCTGCCGTCGCCGCGGCTATCAGCACGACGACCAGGAACGGCGCGCGCAGGGCCAGGGCTACGACGGCAGCGAGCAGCCCTCCGGCGCGAGCGTCCACGACGAGCGACCGCCCCGCCCCGAGCACCTGCACGACGACCAGAGCCGACAGCAGCGCGACCGGCAGCAGACGGGCGGCCCGCTGCACACCTTCGTGGCGCAGCACCCCCGAGGGCAGGGACCACCCGGCGAGCTTGAGCGCATAGCAGCCAAGGGCCGTCAGCAGCACCGCCGCCCAGGTCACGACCGGCCCCGTACGGCGGGGAGCACCGCGAGCGCGGCCAGCAGCACCGGCACCCCGGGCGGGGTCAGCGGGACCGCGACCACGGCGATCAGCGCGCCGAGCAGGGCCTCTCGGCGCGCGTCGCGCAGCTGTGGCCAGAGCAAGGCGAGGAAGGCTCCTCCGACGGCGGCGTCGAGCCCCAGTGCCCCGGTGTCGACCCGCGCCGCCCCCAGCGCGCCGGCCAGGGTCGCGAGGTTCCACAAGCCGTACACCGACAGCGCTGTCGTCCAGAAGCCATGCCCGGCCAACCCCGGTGGCGCCGACACGGCAACGGCGGTCGTCTCATCGATGGTGACCTGCGCGGCGACGAGGCGACGCCATGAGCGCAAGCCCATCAGGTCGGCGAGCCGCACGGCGTACATCGCGTTGCGGCTGCCCAGTAACAGGGCCGCGGCGACGCCCGCGAAGGCGCTCCCGCCCGCCCCCAGGACCCCCACGAGGGCGAACTGCGAGGCCCCCGTGAAGACGAGCAGGGACAGGGCGCAGGTCTGCAGGACCGAGAGGCCGGCGGCGGTGGAGGCCGCTCCGAAGGAGATGCCGTACGCCCCGACGGCCACCCCGATCGCCAGCGCCTGGCGCTGGACCTGCGAGCGCTCGCTCAGGACAGGCCGCACGCCGTGGCAGGGACACCACAGCCCCAGTCCGCGCCACCGTCAGCGCCACCGTCGACGAGCTTGCCGAGCAAGTCACCGAGCAGGTCGACCTCCTCGGCGGTGAGCCGCGAGGTCACGTGGTCCACGACACCCTGGAGGTGCACGGGCGAGGCCGCCCGGAGCTTGGCCAGCCCGGAGTCGGTGAGGACCGCGTGCGTACCGCGCGCGTCGCTCGGGCACTGCCGCCGCTCGACCAGCCCCTCGCGCACCATCCGGTCGACCAGCCGGGTCAGCCCCGACCGGGACAGCAGGACCCGGTCAGCGAGCTCGGTCATCCGCAGCCGGTGGTCCGGCGCCTCGACCAGGTGCAGGAGCACCTCGTACGACGGCAGGGCGAGGTCCTGCGCTGCCACGAGCTCGGCCTCGAGCTTGCCCGTGACCTGAGCGTGGGCCCGCAGGAAGGTGCGCCACGCGCGCAGCTCCGCGGTGGACAGGACCCCCGTCTGCGTCGTCGTCATGCCCTCCACAGTAGTTGTACGCGCACGCTTCTGGCGGGTGGACGCCCCGGGTCCGCCGTACGATCGGAACTCCCCCGACGACAAGGCCCGACCTGTGACTGTGCTGCCCACGACCGAGGACCTGATGGCGGTCCTCGCCACCGTGCAGGACCCCGAGATCCGCCGTCCGCTGACGGAGATCGGCATGGTCAAGTCGGCCGTCGTCGAGCCCGACGGCACCGCCCGGGTCGGGATCTACTTGACCGTCAGCGGCTGCCCCATGAAGGACACGCTCACCGCAGACATCACCGCGGCCGTCGGTCCTCTGCCCGGGGTCACGCAGGTCGTCGTGGAGCTCGATGTCATGAGCACCGAGCAGCGCCAGCAGCTGCAGACCCTGCTGCGGGGCGACAACCCGACCCGTGACATCCCGTTCGCCCTGCCCGGCTCGCTGACCCGCGTGTTCGCCGTGGCGTCGGGCAAGGGCGGCGTCGGGAAGTCCAGCGTCACCGTCAACCTGGCCGTCGCAATGGCGGCGAAGGGCCTGCGCGTCGGTGTCGTCGACGCCGACATCTACGGCTTCAGCATCCCGCGCATGCTGGGCGTCGAGCACCGCCCGACACAGGTCGAGCAGATGATCATGCCGCCGTCTGCGCACGGCGTGAAGGTCATCTCGATCGGCATGTTCACCAAGGACAACACCCCGGTCGTCTGGCGCGGCCCGATGCTGCACCGGGCGCTGCAGCAGTTCCTCGCCGACGTCTACTGGGGCGACCTGGACTACCTGCTGATGGACCTGCCGCCCGGCACGGGTGACATCGCGATCTCCGTCGCCCAGCTCGTCCCGACCGCCGAGATCCTCGTCGTGACGA
>JAYTHS010000255.1:0-1288 GCA_043732345.1 Frankiales bacterium
CACGCTGGCGGCGGTGACCGTCTCGGGGGCGCCGAGCAGCAGGCACGCGAGCGTGAGCGGGTACACCCCGAGGTCGAGCAGCGAGCCACCCCCGAGCTCAGGGGCCATCAGCCGGGAGCTCGGATCGGGCGCGAACAGCACGCCGAACTCCGCGTGGACCGCGGTGAGCTCGCCCAGGGTGCCGTCGGCAACCAGGGTGAGCAGGTCGACCATCCACGGCAGGAAGCGCGTCCACATCGCCTCCATGGCCAGCACCCCCCGGGCCTGCGCCGCCGCGAACACCTCACGGGCCTGGGACGCGTTGAGCGCGAACGGCTTCTCGACCAGCACGTGTTTTCCGGCGGCGATCGCCAGCAGCGCGTTCTCCCGGTGGAACGGGTGTGGGGTGGCCACGTAGACCACGTCGACACCGGGGTCCGCGGCGAGCGCGGCGTACGAGCCGTACCGGCGCGGGATACCGTGCCGCAGCCCGAAACCGTCGGCTGCCGCGGCGCTGCGCGAGCCGACGGCGGCGACCACGTGGTCGTCCAGCCGGGCGAGGTCGGTGACGAAGGACGAGGCGATGTCGCCGGCGCCGAGGATCCCCCAGCGCAGCTCCGAGGGTGCGGTCATGGGTCCATCCTGGCGGTGACGCGGTGCGTGCGTCACCCAGGGGGCCGCTGTAGCCGCGGAGGGTGCGGCTGTCGCCCGGCGAGCACGTCGTCGACCCAGCGGACCAGCCCTTCGGCGTCGACGTCGTGCGGTGGGTGTTCGACGTACCGGGCGACGTGGTCGCGGCCGCGGAGCAGAACGGTGCGCGCCCCGGGCCGGTTGCCGCGCAGCAGGTGCGTGAGCCCGACGGCGAGCTGCGCGAGGCCCTGCCACAGCTCGCGCTCAGGGCTGGGGGCGTGCTTCCAGGCGCCCTCCAGCACCTCGTGCGCGTGGAATGGGCGCCCGCCGTCGAGCAGGCGCTGGGCCTGCTCCAGCGCGTCGGCGGGGGTGAGGACCACCGACTCGTCCACCCGGGGCACGCCCGAGGCGCCCAGCGGCAGGGGGCGGCCGAGCTCGTCGCGGGGGCGGGCGTTGAGCGGCCGCCCGGCGGGGTCGCGCGGTCGGTCGGTCACGGTCACGACGGTAGCGGCACGCGGGGTTGGACGGAGCGTCCGAAGCTCACGCCAACACGGCCTCAGGCGGCGGCCGTCTCCAGTGCCCGCTGGACCAGCGTGCGGGTGAGGTGGCGGCGGTACTCGACGCCCCCGTGCATGTCCGCGGACGGGCTCGTGCCCTCGTCGGCCACCGCGGCGGCCTC
>JAYTHS010000256.1:0-1288 GCA_043732345.1 Frankiales bacterium
CACGCTGGCGGCGGTGACCGTCTCGGGGGCGCCGAGCAGCAGGCACGCGAGCGTGAGCGGGTACACCCCGAGGTCGAGCAGCGAGCCACCCCCGAGCTCGGGGGCCATCAGCCGGGAGCTCGGATCGGGCGCGAACAGCACGCCGAACTCCGCGTTGACCGCGGTGAGCTCGCCCAGGGTGCCGTCGGCCACCAGGGTGAGCAGGTCGACCATCCACGGCAGGAAGCGCGTCCACATCGCCTCCATGGCCAGCACCCCACGGGCCTGCGCCGCCGCGAACACCTCACGGGCCTGGGACGCGTTGAGCGCGAACGGCTTCTCGACCAGCACGTGCTTTCCGGCGGCGATCGCCAGCAGGGCGTTCTCCCGGTGGAACGGGTGCGGGGTGGCCACGTAGACCACGTCGACACCGGGGTCCGCGGCGAGCGCGGTGTACGAGCCGTACCGGCGGGGGATGCCGTGCCGCAACCCGAAACCGTCGGCTCCCGCGGCGCTGCGCGAGCCGACGGCGGCGACCACGTGGTCCTCCAGCCGGGCGAGGTCGGTGACGAAGGAGGAGGCGATGTCGCCGGTGCCGAGGATCCCCCAGCGCAACGGGGCGGGTGTGGTCATGGGTCCATCCTGGCGGTGTCCCGTTGCGCGCGTTCTCCAGGGGCTCGACGGAGCCGCGGAGGGTGCGGCTGCCGCCCGGCGAGCACGTCGTCGGCCCAACGGACCAGCCCGTCGGCGTCGACGTCGTGCGGTGGGTGCTCGACGTACCGGGCGACGTGGCCGCGGCCGCGGAGCAGCACGGCGCGCGCCCCGGGCCGGTTGCCGCGCAGCAGGTGCGTGAGCCCGACGGCGAGCTGAGCGAGGCCCTGCCACAGCTCCCTCTCCGACGTGGGGGCGTGCTTCCAGGCGCCCTCCAGCACCTCGTGCGCGTGGAACGGGCGCCCGCCGTCGAGCAGGCGCTGGGCCTGCTCCAGCGCGTCGGCGGGGGCGAGGACCACCGACTCGTCCACCCGGGGCACGCCCGGGGTGCCCAGCGGCAGGGGGCGGCCGAGCTCGTCGCGTTGGCGGGCGTTGAGCGGCCGCCCGGCGGGGTCGCGCGGTCGGTCGGTCACGGCCACGACGGTAGCGGCACGCGGGGTTGGCCGGAGCGTCCGCAGCTCACGCCAGCGTGGGGTCAGGCAGCGGCGGTCTCCAGGGCACGCTGGACCAGCGTGCGGGTGAGGTGGCGGCGGTACTCGACGCCCCCGTGCATGTCCGCGGACGGGCTCGTGCCCTCGTCGGCCACCGCGGCGGCCTC
>JAYTHS010000257.1:0-1286 GCA_043732345.1 Frankiales bacterium
GGAGGCCCCGGCACGCCGTACGGCGCGTCCTCGCTGACCTGGGCCTCGAGGCGGCGGACCGCGGTCTCGAGCAGCGGGTCGTCGTTGGGCACCTCCTCGGCGTAGGCGACCGCCGCGGCGGCGGCGACGGTGGCGGCGTCGTCCCGCGCCTGCTCGGCTCCTTGCTCGGCCTCCCGGGCGGCGGCCAGGGCGCCCTCGGCGCCGACCTCGGCCTGCTCCGCGGCCCGCTCGGCCACCTCGGCCCGGTCGGCGGCGCTGGTGGCGCGGACGACGAGCGCCTCGGGGCCCTGCGGCGTCTCGGGATCCTGGGAGACCTCAGGATCTTGGAGCGTCTCGGGCCCGTCGGTGCCCGGAGGGGTCATGGACGGTCGGCGGGCGGGTCGGCGACACCCAGGGGTCCGACCGCTGCCGACAAGGTCTCCCGCAACGACTGCAGCTGGGTGGCGATGACGTCGCGCTGGCGGGCGAGCTCCTCGACCCGCTGCTGCGCCGCCTGCTCGCGCTCGGCGGCGCGGGCCCGGCCCTTCTCGTGCACGAGGGACACGTCTTGCTCGGCCTGCTCCCGCTGGGCCTTCGCGTGCTCCCTGGCCTGCGTGAGGACCGCGTCGGCCTCCTCTTGGGCTGCCGTGACGGTGGCGGTCGCCTCCTGCTGGCTCCGCGCGCGCAGCTCTTCCACGTCACGCTGCGCCTGCAGGCGGGCCTGCTCGGCCAGCGCGCCGCTCTCGGCGACCGCAGCCTCGCGGGCGTCGAGCTCGGCGGTGAGCTCGGCCTGGCTGCGTGCCGCCCGCTCCTGGGCCTGCTCGACGAGCTGCTCGGCCTCCTCCTCGGCCAGCCGCACCATCTCGGCCAGGCGTCCCACGACTCGGCTGGCAGGCTCGGGCAACCCGGCGGCCCGCTCCTGAGCCTCGGCGAGCTCGGCCTGCAGCGCGAGGACCTGCGGCTCGAGGGCAGCCAGGCGCTCGCCGTCCTCGGCGTGGAGCCGGTCGGACTCCGACAGCGCCACCTCGACGCGCTCGACGTAGTCGTCAACCTGCCGGCGGTCGTAGCCGCGCAGCACCACGTCGAAGCCGGTGGCCTCGTGGTCGTCGGTCATTGCGATCAGGTCCTCGTCGGTCATGACCCCATCGTCGCAGCCCGGCCGGGCGCGCCCCCTCAGGCGCGGCGGGTCAGACGTCGCGGAAGCGGTTGATGGCCTCGAGGTGCCGGGCCCGGAACTCCGCCGCCTCCGGCTCGACGCCGAGCCCCTCCTCGGGAGCCAGGCACAGCACGCCGACCTTGCCCTGGTG
>JAYTHS010000258.1:0-4577 GCA_043732345.1 Frankiales bacterium
GCAGGCCTGCAGGTGCCAGTCCTGGCGTGGCTGTCGACGCCCGGGGAGGACCTGGCACCGGCCGTGGCCGCCGGCGTCGACATCGGGGTCTACGACGTCGCGGCCCTGGACCGGGTGGTGGCCGCGGTCGACGGGGTCCCGGCCCGGGTGCAGCTCAAGGTCGACACTGGCCTGTCCCGCGGGGGCTCGACCCCGGCGGACTGGCCCGGCCTGTGCGCCGCGGCAGCCCGCAGCGAGGCGACCGGGGCCCTGACGGTCACCGGGGTCTGGAGCCATGTCGCCTTCGCCGACGGCGGGCCCGACCACCCCGTCAACGGGGCTCAGGCCAGGGTGTTCGCCGACGCCCTCGAGGTGGCGTCCGCGGCGGGGCTGCGCCCCGAGGTCCGGCACCTTGCCAACTCCGCGGCGACCCTGACCGCACCGGCCATGCATTACGACCTGGTCCGCCCCGGCCTCGCGGTCTACGGGCTCTCGCCGGTCCCCCAGCTCGCCACACCGGCCGAGCTTGGCCTGCGCCCCGCGATGTCGTTACGCTCGATCGTGGCCCTGGTCAAGCGCGTACCGGCCGGCTCGGGCGTGAGCTACCGCCACCTCTACGTCGCGCAGCGGGACACGACGTTGGCCCTGGTCCCCTTGGGCTACGCCGACGGGGTGCCGCGGGCCGCCACCAACCTGGCGGAGGTCCACCTGCGCGGCCGGCGGCGGCGCATCGCCGGGACCGTGTGCATGGATCAGTTCGTCCTGGACGTCGGTGACGACGAGGTGGCCGCGGGCGACGAGGTCCTGCTGTTCGGTGACGGCTCTCACGGCGAGCCGACCGCCCAGGAGTGGGCCGACCTGCTCGGCACCATCGACTACGAGATCATCACGCGCGTCGGCTCCCGCGTCCCCCGCGCGTACGTCGGGACCGGCGCGTGAGCCGGACCCGGACCGCGGGGCTCGTCGGCGGCCTGGCCGGACTCGTGGCGGTTGGCGCCGCGGCCGGCCTGACCGCGGAGCGCTACGCCGTCGGTCGGGCCCGGCTGGCCCCGGACCCCGACCGCGACCAGCTGTTCTTCTCGCTGGCTGCCGACCGGACGCGGGTGGTCCACGCCGACGACGGGGTCCCCCTGCACGTCGAGGAAGTGGGCCCCGCCGACGCCGAGCTCACGGTCGTGTTCTGCCACGGCTACACCCAGCAGCTCGCCGTCTGGCACTACCAGCGGCAGGCGCTGGCTGCAGAGGGCCTGGGACGCCTGGTCTTCTGGGACCAGCGGTCGCACGGTCGCAGCGGTCGCAGCAGCAGCGAGCACTGCACGGTCGACCAGCTCGGCCGGGACCTGCAGGCCGTCCTGACGGCGCTCGCCCCGGCCGGCCGGGTAGTGCTGGTGGGGCACTCGATGGGGGGCATGACGCTGATGGCGCTGGCCGACCAGCGCCCCGACCTGTTCGGGTCGCTCGTGACCGGCGTCGCGCTGATGTCGACCTCGACCGGGCGGATGGCAGAGCTGACCTTTGGGCTCCCCACGATGGTCTCGCCGGTGAGCCGCCGCCTGCTGCCGTGGCTGACCCGCGGGATGGCGGGACGCCCCGAGCTGTTCGAGCGGGGGCGCCGGCTCGGCACCGACCTCGCCTTCGTGGCCACCCGGCGAGGGGCCTTCGGCGACACCGACGTCAGCCCGTCGGTCGTCGAGTTCGTCGAGGCGATGACCGCGCAGTGCCCTGTCGAGGTCATCGCGGCCTTCTACGGGACCTTCGTCGAGCACGACAAGCTCGCCGCGCTCGACGTTCTGCGCACCGTCGAGACGCTCGTCCTGGTCGGGACCAAGGACCGGATCACGCCGGTGGTGCACAGCCGCACGATGGCGCAGGCCCTGCCCGACGCCGTCGTGGTCGAGGTCGAGGGAGCCGGCCACATGGTGCAGCTCGAGCGCCCGGCCCTGGTCACCCTGCAGCTGCAGGCCCTGCTGCGACGGTCCAGCCGTGCCCGCCGCTGACCGGCTCGCCCTCGACGAGCTCGCGCAGGCGATGCGGGCCTGCACAGCCTGCCCGGAGCTCGCCGCGACGAGGCAGCAGGTGGTCGTCGGGAGCACCCCGCCCGGTGCCCGGCTGCTGGTGGTCGGCGAGGCCCCGGGGGCTCAGGAGGACACCACCGGCGTGCCGTTCGTCGGCCGAAGCGGACAGCTGCTGGACCGGCTCCTCGCCGAGGCCGGCCTGCCCCGCACCGAGGTGGCCGTGCTCAACACCGTCAAGTGCCGGCCTCCGGGCAACCGGGTGCCAACGCGCCGGGAGACGACGACCTGCCGGCCCTGGACCGAGCGCCAGCTGGAGCTGCTGCTACCCGCGCTGGTCGTGACCCTGGGCCTGTCGGCCACCTCCTGGTTCCTCGGTCGGACGGCCCTGGCTCCCGTACGGGGGCGGGTGCACGACGTCGGTGGGCTGTGGGTGCTGCCGTCGTACCACCCTGCTGCGGCGCTGCGCGGTGGCCCCCAGGGGGAGCCGATGCGCCTGCTGCGAGGTGACCTGGCCCTGGCGGCGGGTCTGGTCCGGTGACCCCGCAGACCCATCACCTCGTGACCGTCGAGGACACCCGGGCCCTGGGTCGCGACCTCGCCGCCCAGCTGCGGGCAGGTGACCTCGTGGTGCTCTCCGGTCCCCTGGGTGCGGGTAAGACCGCCCTCACCCAGGGCATCGGCGAGGGGCTGGGGGTCAGTGGCCGGGTCACCAGCCCGACGTTCGTCATCGCCCGGGTCCACCGTGGGCCGGTGCCGCTCGTCCACATCGACGCCTACCGGCTGCGTGACAGCGGCCGGCTCGACCTGGACGACCTCGCCGTCGACGAGGACCTCGAGACCGGCGTGGTGGTGGTCGAGTGGGGCGAGGGCGTCGTCGAGGCCCTCAGCGACAGCCGCCTCGAGGTCGTCCTGGACCGGCACGACGACGACACCCGCACCGCGACCGTGACCGGTACCGGGCCTCGTTGGGCCTGACGGGCGGCGGCACGGCTCCGAGCAGGGACCGGTGGGCGGGCCGCGCTGCGGCGGCACCGGGCGAGCAGGCAAGATGATGTTGCCCACACTCCGAGGAGACGCCCTATGACCCTGACGATCGCCAGCATCCTGGCCGAGTCTGCTGTCCGCTACGCCGACAACACCGCGGTGGTGCTCGGTGACCTCCGGATCACGTACGCGCAGCTGTGGGGTCATGCCAAGCAGTACGCCGCGGTGCTGCGTGAGAACGGCGTCAAGGAGGGCGACAAGGTCGCCCTGCTGCTGCCCAACACGCCGCACTTCCCGCTGGCCTACTTCGGGACGCTGGCGCTCGGGGCGGTCGTCGTCCCCGTGCACGCCCTGCTCAAGGCCGAGGAGATCGAGTACGTCCTGACCGACTCCGGGGCCAGCGTGCTGATCTGCGCGGCCCCGCTGCTCGCCGAAGGGACCAAGGGCGCCGAGCTCGCGGGTGTGCCCGTCCTCGCGGTCATGGACGGCGGCGACGCGTCGGTCGCCCGCATCGACACCCTCGCGCTGTCGGCGACCCCGATCGACGCGGTCGTCCCCCGGGAGCCCTCCGACACCGCGGTCGTGCTCTACACCAGCGGTACGACCGGCAAGCCCAAGGGCGCCGAGATATCGCACCTCAACGTCATCATGAACGTCGTCGTGTCCGCCCAGCACAGCTTCGACATCGACAGCACCGACGTCGTGCTCGGCTGCCTGCCGCTGTTTCACACCTTCGGCCAGACCTGCTGCATGAATACCGCCTTCTACGTCGGGGCGTCGGTCGTGCTCTTGCCCCGCTTTGACGGCAACACCGCCCTGGACCTTCTCGTCGACGAGCAGTGCACGATCTTCATGGGCGTTCCGACGATGTACGTCGGGCTCATCGAGGCGGCCAAGACCAACCCGAAGCGCCCGGCCCTCAAGAGCGCGCTGTCCGGTGGAGCGGCCCTGCCCGTGGCGGTCCTGGAGCGCTTCGCGGAGGTCTTCGGCACGCAGGTCCTCGAGGGCTACGGCCTGACCGAGACCTCGCCGGTCGCGACCTTCAACCAGAAGAGCTTCCCGCCAGTGGCCGGGACCGTCGGCAAGACCATCTGGGGCGTCGAGGTCGAGATCGCCAAGGCGGAGGTCGACGAGCGCATCGAGCTGCTGCCGACCGGAGAGCTAGGCGAGATCGTCGTCCGCGGCCACAACGTCTTCAAGGGCTACCTCAACAAGCCGGAGGCGACGGCCGCCGCCATCGTCGACGGGTGGTTCCGGACCGGGGACCTCGGGACCAAGGACGAGCAGGGCTACGTCCGGATCTTGGACCGCAAGAAGGACATGGTGATCCGTGGGGGCTACAACGTCTACCCGCGCGACGTCGAGGAGGTCCTTCTCCGCCACCCCGGCGTCGGTCAGGTCGCCGTGATCGGGCTGCCGGACCCGCGGTCGGGCGAGGAGGTCTGTGCCGTCGTCATCAAGGACGGGGAGGTCACCGAGGAGGAGATCATCGCCTACGGCAAGGAGCACCTCGCGGCCTACAAGTACCCCCGCCGCGTCATCTTCGTCGATGCCTTCCCGCTCGGCCCCTCCGGCAAGGTGCTCAAGCGCGAGCTGGTC
>JAYTHS010000259.1:0-1278 GCA_043732345.1 Frankiales bacterium
TTATGAATCTCATTGCCGAACCGCTGGGCCGGGGCGCGGCCCGTGTTGATGACCGCCTTAGGCCGCCGCGCGCTGCCGAAGCCGGGGCAAGCGTCCCGCAGCGCGAGCACGGTCCCCGCCCGGCTCTGCCCTTGCAGCACGGTTTCTTTTTCTTCGCCGCCCGCATTCGCGCCGTGCGGCCAGTGCAGCGTGTCCGAGACGACATAGATGCCGTTTGGTAAGTAGATAATCGCGCCCTGACTCGGGTGGTCGTCCAGCGCCTTCTGGATCGCCGCCGTGTCGTCGGCCCGCCCATCCCCTTTAGCAAGATAAGGCGCCTTCGTCACGTCCACGACTCCCGCGTCGGCAGGATAGACGATGTTCTCCGCCCCGGCCAGCGGCCGGCCCGAATAGCGGGGGCGGGCATAGAGCGGCTTCCAGGGGGCGCCGCCGCCCGCCGCCGCTTTGGCGTCCGCGCTGCTGAAGCGCACCTCGGACAGCCCCGAATTCTCGCCGCCCTTGTAGTTAGACAAGATCTGGAACTTGAAGAAGCGCGCCCTCGTGACGCCCGGAAAGGGCACCGCCTGGCCCGCGTCGTCCTCTTTGCCCGACGCCTCCCTCAGCGTGAATGTCCCGACGGGTTTGAACTGCTTGCCGTCCGCCGAGGCCGAGACCGCCACGTCCTTCACACTGCGGCTGTTCCAGCCGCCGCCCTCGTTGTAGTTCCAGACGTAAACGCCGTTGACCCGGCACGCCCTGCCCAGGTCGAAGACCAGCCACGAGTCCGGCTCGCCGTTCCACATGCAGGTCCCGTCGCTGCCGATGTCGCTCGTGTGGACATAAACGCCGCTGCCGCGCGACGTCTCCCCCCAGCCGGACCCGTCAATCAGCTTGCGCGCCGTCCGCCCCGCCGACGCCTGCGAACTCGAAGCCCAGGCATCCGTCGGCGCCAGGAACGCGCCCAGCGACTGGGTCGGGGTGGGGGCGGCATTTGCGACTGGCACAAAGAGAACGCAGGCAGCAAGCGTCAACACCCAGAGTATCAGCAAGCGCATCAGAGTTCCCCTTCCGTCACCCGCTGGTGAACGAAACGCCCGCACCCGCCACGGCCTCGCCCAGCCGGCAGGCCGCCTCACCCGCCGCCCGCAGCCGCGCCAGCGTTTCTTCCGCCGCCTCGGGGGCGACGACCAGGACGAACCCGATCCCCATGTTGAACACGCGGAACATCTCCGCCTCGGACACGCGGCCTGCCTCCTGGATCAGACGAAACAGCGGCGGCACGTCCCACGCCGCTCGGTC
>JAYTHS010000260.1:0-1277 GCA_043732345.1 Frankiales bacterium
GAGGTGGGGACGCTGCAGCCCGTCGAGCAGGTCGCGGCGTCCTGCGCCGAGCGCGAGGTCCCGCTGCTGGTCGACGCCTCGCAGGTGCTGGGCCGTGCCCCGGTGCCCCGGGGCTGGTCGCTGCTCACCGGGGGGGCCCGGACCTGGGGCGGCCCGGCGGGGGTCGGCGTGCTGGTGACCCGCACGGGGGTGCGCTGGCGCTCCCCCTGGCCCGAGGAAAGCCGCGAGCAGGGCCGCTCCCCCGGCTCGGTGGCCGTCCCCCAGGTGCTCGCCGCCGCGGTCGCGCTGCAGGCCGCCGAGTCCGAGCGGGTGGCCGAGGACGCGCGGCTGCGCACGCTCGTCGACCGGATCCGCGCCGTGGTGGCTCAGCGGGTCCCCGACGTCGAGGTGGTCGGCGACCCGGTGGACCGGCTGCCCCACCTGGTGACCTTCTCGTGCCTGTTCGTGGACGGCGAGCAGCTCCTGCGAGCGCTCGACGAGGCCGGCTTCGAGGTCTCCAGCGGCTCCTCGTGCACCTCGTCGACCCTCGAGCCGTCGCACGTCCTGGCGGCGATGGGCGTCCTCACGCACGGCAACGTCCGGGTGTCGCTGTCGCGGCTGGTCACCGAGGCTGATGTCGACCGGTTCCTGGACGTGCTGCCCGGTATCATCCAACGGTTGCGGGCCGAGGGTGGAGCGGGGGGTCTGTGACCTCTGGACCACGGCTCGTCGACTGCCTGGGGCGGCCCTGCCCCGTTCCGGTCATCGAGCTGGCTCGGGCGCTGCCGGGCGTCCGGGTCGGTGAGTGCGTCACGGTGCTGTCGGACGACCCCGCCGCGGCCCTGGACCTGCCGGCCTTCTGCCGGCTGCGGGGGCACCGCTACGTCGGCGCGACGCCCCTCATCGACGGGCGCACCGGCACGGCGTACGACGTGGAGCGGCTCAGCTGAGGAAGGGGGCGACCTCGGAGGCGGCCTCGGCGCCGAAGGCGTTGGCGAGCCGGATCTGGAACGACGAGGCGGTGAAGGCGTATTCCTGCGTCCCGACGGTCTCGACCACGTGCGTGGCGAGCAGCGCGCCGACCTGGCAGGAGCGCTCCAGGCCCAGGCCCCACGCTGTCGCCGACAGGAAGCCGGCCCGGAACGCGTCTCCCACCCCGGTGGGGTCCACGACCTGCGTGGCAGGCGCAACGCCCACGTGCAGGTCGGGCTCACCCTTGCGCTGAACGACGCAGCCCTTCGCGCCGTGGGTCGTGATCCTGGTGCCGACGAGCTCGAGCACGTCGGCGTCGCTCCAGC
>JAYTHS010000261.1:0-1277 GCA_043732345.1 Frankiales bacterium
GCCGTGTGGGGTCAGGCGGTCACCCGTGACGTGCATCAGGTCGCTGCCGTACCTCAGCGTGCCCAGCTGGTCGAGGGTCGCGAACGACGTCCCGGCGTACGCCGCCTCGTAGCCCAGCGCCCGATCGAGCTCGGTGGCGTGGCCGATCGACTCGTGGATCGTCAGCCACAGGTTGGACGGGTCGATGACGAGGTCGTACCGGCCGGGTTCGACGCTGCTGGCCTTTGCCTTCTCGACCAGCTGCTCCGGCATCCGGGCGAGCTCGCCGTCCCAGTCGAACCCCGACGCAGAAGGACCGGCCGCCGACAGGTACTCCCAGCCGCGCCCGACCGGCGGGGCCGTCGTCCGCATCGTCTCGAAACCGCCGCCGGGGTCGACCCGGGTGGCGGTGAGCTGGGGGAGCAACCGGACCCGCTGCTGGGTCGTGGTCGTGCCGGCGGTGTCGGCGTAGAACGTCAGCTCCATCGCCTGCTGCAGAGACACGTCGACGTGGTCGACGTCGTCGGAGGCGAGCAACCGGGCGCTCCAGTCGGCGAGCAGCGCAACCTTGTCGGTCGGGTCGACCGAGAACGGGTCCACGTCGTACGCCGAGACCCAGGTGATGTCCCCGTACACGGGCTCGTCGGCGAGCTCCACCGGGTCGGCGTTCAGCGGCCGTGCGGTCCGGGCCACCTCGACGGCTTGCCTGGCCAGCCGGACGGCCGCGTCGACGCTGACGTCGGGACCGCTGGCGAAGCCCCATGTCCCGTCGTGCACGACCCGGACCGCGAGCCCGGTCGTGACGTCGTCGGACAGGCTCTCCAGCCGGCCGTCGCGGACGGACAGGTCCTGCCCCCGGGTCCGCTGCACCCGGAGGTCCGCGTGCGTGGCACCGGCCTCGCGCGCGGCCTGCAGGGCGGCCTGCGCCGCCTGCCGCAGGGGCAGGGACAGGAAGCCGGGGTCGACGTCGTGGGTCACGAGCCGACCCTAGGCGAAGGCTCCCGGCGAGGACGGCACCAGGCCGGGGAAGATCGTCGACAGCTGCGACGGGGCCAGGCCCAGCCGCTTGACGAGGACCTCGGCGAGCACGTCGCGGTAGTCCGTCGTACCAGCCAGGTCGCCGTCGTCGAGGGCGCTGTCGACCAGGGTGGGCCACGTGCCGTGGACGGTCCCGCCGACCAGGCCGCCGCCGAGCAGCAGCACGGCGTTGCCGTGCCCGTGGTCCACGCCGTGGCTGCCGTTCTCCTCGACCCGTCGCCCGAATTCGCTCATCGTGACGACGTTGACGTTGTCGAAGG
>JAYTHS010000262.1:0-4563 GCA_043732345.1 Frankiales bacterium
GCTGCTCGTCCCGCTGGGAGCCCTGGCCGTCCTTCGCACCCTCGTTCTGGCGGTGCTCGCCCGTCGCCACGTCCGCGTCGCCGCACGGCGTACGGCGGACAGCTGGTGGCTGCCGACTGTCAGCGTCATCGTCCCGGCCTTCGACGAGGCCGTCGGCATCGCGGCGACGGTGAGCACCATCGCCGCGAGCGACTACCCGGACCTCGAGATCGTGGTCGTCGACGACGGCTCCACCGATGGCACGGGCGACGTGGTGGAGGCGCTAGGCCTGCCCGGCGTCCGCGTCGTGCGGCAGGTCAACGCGGGTAAGCCCGTCGCCCTGCACACCGGGCTCGCGCACACGCGCGCCGAGGTCGTCGTGCTGATCGATGGCGACACGGTCTTCGAGACCGACACCATCCGGTGGCTGGTCCAGCCTTCCAGGACCGGTCCGTGGGTGCGGTAAGCGGCAACACCAAGGTCGGCAACCGCGGTGGCGTGCTGGGCCGCTAGCAGCACCTGGAGTACGTCATCGGCTTCAACCTCGACCGGCGGATGTTCGACCTCCTGCACTGCATGCCGACCGTGCCGGGCGCCATCGGGGCCTTCCGGCGCAGCGTCCTGCTGGAGGTGGGCGGGTCAGCAGCGACACCCTGGCTGAGGACACCGACCTGACGATGGCCGTCGTGCGCACGGGTCACCACGTCGTCTATGAGGAGCACGCGCGGGCGTGGACGGAGGCTCCTTCGAGCCTGTCCGCTCTATGGCAGCAGCGCTACCGGTGGTGCGACGGGACGATGCAGTCGATCTGGAAGCACCGGCACGCGATGGTGGAGAAGGGCGAGGGTCGGCAGCTCGGGCTCATCGGCCTGCCCTACCTGCTGGCCTTCCAGGTAGTCATGCCGCTCGTCGCGCCGATCATCGACATCTACGCGCTCTACGGCCTGCTGTTCCTGCAGCCGGGCAAGGTCATCGGCTACTGGCTGGTCTTCCTGGCCCTGCAGGTCGCGTCGGGGGCGTACGCCCTGCGGTTGGACCGGGAGCGCCTGAGGCCGCTGCGGACCATGCCGCTCCAGCAGTTCGTCTACCGGCAGATGATGTACCTCGTCGTGATCCAGTCCGTCGTCACCGCCCTGGGCGGCGTGCGGCTGCGCTGGCACAAGATGGAGCGGACGGGCGAGGTCGCCGTACGCGCGTGACCCCTCGATAGGCTGGGCTTTCTGTCCGGGGTGACCCCAGCCGACCGAAGGAGAGCCGCCGTGCTCCGCATGTCCACGCTGTTCCTGCGCACGCTGCGTGAGGACCCGGCGGACGCGGAGGTCCCGAGCCACCGGCTGCTGGTGCGGGCCGGCTACGTCCGGCGGGTCGCGCCCGGGATCTACTCCTGGCTCCCGCTGGGCCTGAAGGTGCTCAACCGGGTCGCCACGGTGGTCCGCGAGGAGATGGACGCGATGGGGGCGCAGGAGGTGCAGTTCCCGGCGCTGCTTCCCCGCGAGCCCTACGAGGCCACGAAGCGGTGGACGGAGTACGGCGACGGCATCTTCCGCCTCAAGGACCGCAAGGGCGGCGACTACCTGCTCGGGCCGACCCACGAGGAGATGTTCACCCTCATGGTCAAGAGCGAGTACAGCTCCTACAAGGACCTGCCCGTCTCGCTGTACCAGGTTCAGACGAAGTACCGCGACGAGGCGCGGCCTCGCGCCGGCATCCTGCGGGGGCGCGAGTTCCTCATGAAGGACAGCTACAGCTTCGACCTCGACGACGAGGGACTCGAGGCGAGCTACCGGGCGCACCGCGAAACCTACGTGCGGATCTTCGAGCGACTGGGCCTGGGCTACAAGATCGTCAGCGCCGTCAGCGGGGCGATGGGCGGCTCGGCGAGCGAGGAGTTCCTCGCCACGACCCCCACCGGTGAGGACACCTACGTCGCCTGCGGGTCCTGCAACTACGCCGCCAACGTCGAGGCCGCGACCGTCAGCGTCCCCGCCGACGTCGACCCCGGGGCGCAGCCGGCACTGGAGATCCTCGACACCCCCGACACGCCCACGATTGCCTCCCTGGCAGCACTTCTGGGCGTCGAGGCGGGCCAGACGCTCAAGAACGTCGTGGTCCAGCTACGTCAGCCCGACGGCTCGACCTCGTTGCTGGTCATCGGGGTGCCCGGCGACCGGGAGGTCGACCTGAAGGCGGTCGAGGCCAACGTCTTCCCCGCCGAGGTCGAGCCCTTCGAGGACTGGGCGAAGTACCCCGGCCTGGTGCGCGGCTACCTCGGCCCGCAGGCGCTCCCGGGCCTCAAGATCCGCTACGTCGTCGACCCGCGGGTCACCCCCGGCTCGGCCTGGGTGACCGGCGCCAACGAGCCCGGCAAGCACGCCCGCAACGTCGTCATGGGCCGTGACTTCACCCCCGACGCAGTCATGCCGGCCGCCGAGGTCCGCGACGGCGACGCCTGCCCGCGCTGCGGCGCGGTGCTCACGATCGACCGCGGTATCGAGATCGGCCATGTCT
The DNA here is from genome assembly GCA_043732345.1 of Frankiales bacterium. GTDB lineage: Bacteria > Actinomycetota > Actinomycetes > Mycobacteriales > SCTD01 > RYN-111. The sequence goes on from JAYTHS010000262.1 coordinate 2,488, forward strand.
TCCAGCTGGGCCGCAAGTTTGCCGACGCCTTCGGCCTGGACGTCCTCGGGCCGCAGGGCAAGCCCGTCCGGGTCACGATGGGGTCTTACGGCATCGGGATCTCCCGGGCCGTCGCCGCCATCGCCGAGCAGAGCCACGATGACAAGGGTCTGGTCTGGCCGCGGTCCGTCGCGCCGGCCGACGTCCACGTCGTCATCGCCGGCAAGGGCGAGCAGGGCGAGGTTGGCGAGCGGGTCGCCCTCGAGCTGGAGCAGCAGGGCCTGCGTGTCCTGCTCGATGACCGCGGGGGCTCGCCCGGGGTCGCCTTCAAGGACGCCGAGCTCATCGGCGTCCCGACCGTCGTGGTGGTCGGCAAGGCGCTCGCCGACGGGGTCGTCGAGGTCCGTGACCGGCGCAGCGGCGAGGCCCGGCGGGTTGCCGTCGACGAGGTGGTCGCCGAGGTGGTCCGCGAGGTCCAAGGGTGACCGCGAACGGTCCGGTGACCTTCTGGGAGCCGTCCGACGAGGTGCGCTCCGATGCCGTGGAGGCGACCTGCACGAGGCGCCTCTCCGGCCACGGGAAGCAGAGCCTGCAGCAGAAGGCGCAGGAGCTTGCCGACGAGGCCAGCCTCGGCGGCGAGCCCGACTGGTACGGCACGGGTGGGGTCGTCACCGAGGTCGAGGAGCAGGTGTGCGACCTGTTCGGAGCCGAGGCGGCCGTCCTGCTGCCCACCGGGACGATGGCCCAGGCGATCGCGCTGCGACTGCACGCTCGGGATCGCGACCTGCCCGTCGTCGGCATGCACCCGATGAGCCACCCGGTGCTGTGGGAGGAGGACGCTCTGACGCACCTGCATGGCGTCGAGATCCGCGAAGACCCCGAGCTGCAGGACCTCTCAGGGTTGGCTGCCGTCCTCGTCGAGCTGCCCCGGCGCGAGACCGGCGGACACCTGATGGGCTTCGACGAGCTCGTCGCCCTGTCCCTCCGGTGCAGCGACGCGGGGGTCGCCCTGCACCTGGACGGGGCCCGGCTGTGGCAGTGCGGCCCGGCGTACGCGCCGAAGACGCTCGGCGAGGTCGTGGGGCTCGCCGACACGACCTACGTCAGCCTCTACAAGGACCTCGGTGGGGCAGCCGGTGCCCTTCTGCTGTGCGGCCACGACCAAGCTGTCGAGGTGCGCAGCTGGCGGCACCGCCAGGGCGGTACGACGTTCGGGCTGTGGTCGCTGGCCCTCGGAGCACGCCGCGGGCTGCGGGAGCACCTGCCGTGCATGCCGCTCTACGTCGAGGCCGCGCGAGCCCTGGGCGAGGTGCTGGAGGTGGTCACTCCGCCCGTCACCGCGATGCTGCACGTCGTGCTGAAGGGCGAGCCGCAGCGGCTGGCCGATGCGCTGGTCGATGTGGCGGTGGTCAGCGGGACCTGGCTGGGCGGGGGACTGCGTACAGGGCCGCGCGAGGGCACCGCCGTACTTGAGATCTCCTGCGGAGAAGCGACTCTCGCGGTGGAAGCGACGGAGGTCGCCGAGCTGCTGCAGCAGGTCAGTCGGCTCGCCTGCGCAGGCCCGGGAGGGCCGCCGCGGTCGTCGCCGTGACGGCCAGTCCCGCGGCCAGCAGCTGCCGGTCGACCGTGACGAGGGGGCAGTCCAGAGCCTGGGCAGCGGCGGCCCAGCTGCAGTCGTAGAAGCTCAACAGGTGCGGGGCGCCCAGGGCCGCAGCGAGCTCCAGCCAGGACGGTCGAGGGTGGACGAGGGGCCCGACCAGCCGCAGGAGCAGCCTAAGCCGCTCGGTGACGACGGTGGGCAGGCCGAGCGGGCGCAGCAGCACGTTGCCGAGCTCGTAGGTGACGAGGTCCAGGACGATCACACGCTCGCGCCCCTCCAAGTGGGCCGCGAGGAGCTGCCGGGCCGACTTGACCTCGGACTTCCCCTGCTCGTGGAACCACGTGACCAGGACCGAGGTGTCGACGAGAAGGGTCACCGGTCGCGCTCGGCTCGGACGAGGTCGGCTGCTTCGAAGCACCCAGCGTCCTGCAGTGAACGACGGGCCCGGGCCAGAGCGTGCTCCACCTCAGCCGGGTCGTCCCGCAGCTCGCGCCGCG
>JAYTHS010000263.1:0-1272 GCA_043732345.1 Frankiales bacterium
ACCGACGTGGCGGCCCTGGTCGTACTGGGCAGCCGCGTAGTGGGGCAGGCTGACGCCCGCCTGGGCGTAGGCGTACATGACCAGGCCGGAGCAGTCGAAGGAGCCCGGACCGGCTGCGCCGTACACGTAAGGCTTGCCGAGTTCGCTTTGGGCTACCGATAGGGCGGCCAGAGCCGCCGAGCCGCTTGATGGCGGCGCTGGCCGACTGGGGGCGGGCGGAAGGGGTGCTGCCGAGCCAGGTGCGGGCGCAGCGGGCGCGGGCTGGCTGGGTGCCGGAGCGGTTGGCGGTACCGGCGTGGTTGGCGGTACCGGCGCGGTTGGCGGTACCGCCGCGGTTGGCGGTGCCGGCGCGGTTGGCGGTAACGAAGCGGTTGGCGGTACCGGCGCGGTCTGGGTGGGCTGTGCTGCGGGGGGTGGCGCAACAGGTGCGATGAGCGGCTGGCTGTTGAAGGCAACCAGTGCGGCGTCCGAGCGTTGGGCCTGCAGTGCGAGTGCTACGGCCACGGCCTGAGCCCGGCGCCGGGTAGCCGCGTCCGTGGCGGCTTGGACGAGCCGCGCCTGCTCGGCCTGCAGCTGGACGAGGGTTGCGCGGGCTGCCTGGTCGGCCTGCTCCACGACCTGCCGCGCCGACTGCAGGTCGGCCAGGGACCGGGCCGCAACCGCCTGCTCGTGCTGTGCGTCGGCGCTGACCTGGGCCTGGCGGGTGCGGGCCGTGGACAGCCGGGTCAGGATATCGGACTGCCCCCGGGCGATCGAGCTCAGGACCCCAAGCTGGCCGAGCAGCTGCTCCGGGCTGGTCGTCCCCATCACAGCGAGGGCCTGACCCGCGGGACCGGCCATGTAGACCCGCGCGAGGAAAGCTCCGGCTTGGACCGTCAGCGCCGACACGCAGGCGTCCTCCCGAGCTAGCCGCAACCGGGCCTCGGTGGCGCGGTGGTCAGCGTCGGCAAGAGCGATCCGCCCGGCGTTGAACCGCTCGGCAGCGGCCTCGGCCTGGGCGCCCAGGGCGATGAGCCTTGCCTGTCCGTCCCGGACCTGACCGTCGACGTCCGCCGAGGCAGGTATGGCGCCCAGGGCAAGAGCCGCGGACCCGGCCAGAAAGGCGGTCGACAGGCCAGCGGCCAGGGACCGTGGGGCGCATCGGATGGCATACAGCACGCAGGAGACCTCTCGCTCCAGCGCCTACCAGGTCAGCTGACGGGTTCGGGCTGCGAGTGCCCTACCGGGGGCAGGTGCCCCTGGACTCACCCCACATGATCGGGTTCCCGGCTC